>VGJL01000295.1 GCA_016867495.1 Candidatus Eisenbacteria bacterium
CGTCTCAGGAACTCCCACAGGCTCGAGAGCGCCCTCGAGAGAGATGTCGTCGATGTACCAGCCGCGCTCCCGGGTGTTGCTGTCGCTGCCGAAGCAGAAGCGAACCTTGATGGCGCTTCCCGCATACGCGCCGAGATCGATGATCGCTTCCCGCCAGCTCGCGGCGATGCCCGGATATCCTTGCTGTCCCGCCAGGGGATTGCAGCTCCCGGCGAGCGCGCCGGGATAGCCGCCCACCGGCGTGACGACCGTCCAGATCGAGCCGCCGTCGGTGGAGACTTGAACATTTCCGCCGTCGTAGCCGGCCTCGGTCCTGTACCAGTGCCAGAAGTGGAGTCTCGCCGTATCGTAGAAGCGCAGATCGAGGAGAGGCAGATCCAGGCGGTAGTCGGCGCAGTTGTCGTAGTTCGCCCCCAGCCGCGTGCCCCAGACCTTGGTTCCCGAGTGGGCGCCGGCCTGCGTGTCTACGCCCCAAGCCCAGCCGGCGTTCGCCGTGAGTCCCTCGCTCGAGTCCTCGAAGGTCCAGACCGGCTTCAGAGTGAAGTTCACGCCCGCGATCTCCTGCCCGCTGGCGATGTTCACGGTCGTGACGGCCGGCATGAATCCCTCATGGTTGGCGGACACCGGCACGACTCCCGGATAGACCGGCTCGAGGACGTAACCGCCCGTTGCCTCCGCGACAGCGTATGCCGCCTGCCCCCCGGCGAAGACGCGCGACCCGCTCGGATCCCCGCCTCCCTGAAGGCTCACGACGCCGAGAATCCTCCCCCCCGCGACCGGGTCGAGGAGGACGGTGACCGGGGTCGCCTGGCCGCCGGCGATCGTGACCGCCACTTCCTCGGTCGCGTAGCCGACCGCGCTGGCCCGCAGCGTGTAGGTTCCCGGGAGCAGATCGGGCAGGAGAAAGCTCCCATCGATTGTCGAGAGGCCCGGCTCGTACTGTGTCCCCACGATCTCGATCTCGACGCCCGAGTCGTCGCCCGAGTCGGTCTTGTCGGCATGGCCGTCGACAGAGCCGAGGGAGCCGGTCAGGACCGCGAGCTGCGCGCCGCTCACCGTCACGGCGACGGTCATCCTCCGCTGCTGGTTGGGAACGATGTTGGAGACGACGTCGCAGGTCTGGTGGTAGCAGGGATAGTCCTCCCAGTCGTAATCGATCGCGAGGAGGGCCGGGAATCCGTGATTGTTGAAGGGGACGTGGTCGCTTCCCCATCCGGTGCTCGGGTAGCGGTAGACCGACATGTCCGTGTAGGCGTTCGCCACGCTCTCGAGCGTGTTCATGAGCGCGACGGAGCCCGGATTGCTGGGGAACCCCTCGATCCAGAGGTCGGGGGCGCCGGCCGTGTCGTAGCCGATCATGTCCATGTTGAGCACGCCCCGCAAATCCCAGTTCTGGGCATCGGCGATCGCCGCGAGGTGCTCGGCGCCGATCAGGCCCTGCTCCTCCGCCGTGAAGCAGACGAAATAGACCGTCGACTCGGTCGTGAGCGGAGCCAGCAATCGGGCGGCCTCGAGGACCCCGACGGATCCGCTCCCGTTGTCTTCCGCCCCGGGGGCGTTCGTCGAAGGCTGGGGAGAGGTCGAGTCGAGATGCCCGCAGATCATGTAGATCCGATTCGGATAGACGGAGCCGGTCTTGACACCCACGACGTTCCGGATCGAGTAGCCGTTGTAGGTGAATGTGTCGAAGTAGGCGTTGTCGAGACCGTACTCGTTGAAGCGATCGAGGACGTACTGCGTAGCCGACTGCATGCCCGTCGTGTTGTAGTAGCGCGTCTGGATCTGCTTGGCGATCGCATCGAGGTGCAGCATCATCCGGTCGATGTTGACCGCCGCCGCGAGGCTCTGGAGCAGTGTGAGCGAGGGAGCGAGAGCATCCTTCTCCAGAGGAAACGCGCGGGGCTCGACCGGACGCGGGCGAGGCGGATTGAGACGGACCCCCTCCTGGCGCAGCGCCCTCTCGTCGTCCTCCCGAAGCCAGACGAGAACCCAGTCGGCCTCCCGATGGAGGATCCTCATCGCGCGAAGGTCGGGCAGGTCCGCGAGCGCGGGATCGTCCAGCGCCCCCGCGAGCATCGCCTCCCAGCCCCTGTTGAGGGCGGGGTGGGACCTTCGATCGATCTCGAAGATCCGCCCGGAACCCGGCTCGATCCCGAGCCCCTTCATGTCGGCGTCGACGATCCGGGCGGCGCGCCCATCGTCGGGCGGCGGGATCGCTTGGCGCGCGGAGGGCGCATCGAGCGGGGCAAGGGCGAGCAGACCTATCAGGGCGATGCAGTGCCATGGTGTCCTGAGCATCTAGACCTCCGCGGGACGGCCCGCCGGGCATGAGCCTCGTGTCGACAGAATGAATCCGACCTATCTTGTCATTTTACATCAGATTCCGTCGCTGAGGTAGTCGCTCTT
>VGJL01000296.1 GCA_016867495.1 Candidatus Eisenbacteria bacterium
CGGTCTCATCCGTCACCATCTCCCGCAGGGCATCGATGTCGAGCCGGCCGTCCGCGCGGGACTTGAGCTCGAGGGTCTCGTACCCGACCATCCGCGCGGTGGCGGGGTTCGTTCCGTGCGCCGAGTCGGGGATGATCACCGTCCGCTTCCTGTTGCCTCTAGCGTCGTGGTAGGCCCGCGCGAGACGGATCCCGAGCATCTCCCCCTGGGCCCCGGCGGCCGGATGCAGGCTCACGGTGTCCATCCCGACGATCTCCGCGAGCTCCACGGTGAAGCGATGCAGGAGCGAGAGCAGCCCCTGGCAGAGGCCGACCGGCGCCATGGGGTGCAGGCCGGCGAGTCCCGGGATCCTCGCCAGATCTTCGTTGACCTTCGGGTTGTACTTCATTGTGCAGGAGCCGAGCGGGTAGGCGGCCTTGTCGACGTGATGATTGAGGACCGAGAGGCGAATGTAATGCCGGACGATTTCCGGCTCGGCGACCTCCGGCAGCCGGGGCGGCCTGGCGCGCGCCATCGGCCCGGGAATGAGCGCCTCGATCGGTTCCTCGGGCACGTCGCATGCGGGGAGCCTGTAGCCGCGATGGCCTGGGACGCTGCGATCGTAGATCAGGCGGAAGTCCCGAGGGTTCCTCATGCGAGACTCCTCTCAAGCGCCGAGGCGAAGAGGTCCATCTCCTGCCGGGTCCTCTTCTCCGTCACCGCGACGAGGAGCCTGTTCGAGCCGCCTGGAACGAGTCGCCCGAGGTCGATTCCGGCGAGGATCCGCGCGTCGCGATAGATCGCGTCAATGACCTCCCCCGCTGGTCTCGGGAGCGTCAGCGCGAACTCGCGGAAGAAGGGGCCACCCGGGCTTCTTTTCACCCCCGGGATCGCGGCGAGCGCCCTCTCGAGGTAGTGGGCTTTCTGCAGGCTCAGGCTCGCCATCTCCTTGAGACCGGCCGGGCCGAGCATGGCGAGGGTGATCGTGAAAGCCAGGGCCACCAGGTTGTTGTTGGTGCAGATGTTCGAGGTGGCCTTCTCGCGGCGGATGTGCTGCTCTCTCGTCTGCAGCGTGAGGACGAATCCCCTGCGGCCGTCGCGATCCACGGTCTCGGCCACGAGCCGTCCGGGGAGCCGCCTGATCAGGGCCCTCGTGCAGGCGAAGAGGCCGCAGGCCGGTCCCCCGTATGAGGGTGGAGAGCCCAGGGACTGTCCCTCCCCGACGACGATGTCGGCGCCCAGCTCGCCGGGCGGCGCAAGGAGCGCAAGGGCCACCGGGTCCGCCTCGACGATGAGCAAAGCCCCCTTCGCGTGGACCGCCTCAGCCAGAGGCCCGATCGACTCGATCGAACCGAAGAAGTTCGGCTGCTGCAAGACGAGGGCCGCCGTCTCGCCGTCGATATGCGGGGCGAGATCGGCCGGCCGGAGAGGCTCTTCGCCTCCCACATCGACGAAGCGCAGGCCGGGGGGCAGCCCGTAGGTCTTGAGGATCTCCCGATGGTGAGGGTGGAGCGTGCCCGCCACCAGGATCCGATCGCGGCCCGTCGCCGCGGCCGCCAGCAGCGCCGCCTCGGCGGCCGCGGAGCCGGCGTCGTACATGGAGGCGTTGGCGACATCGAGTCCCGTCAGGTCGCACACCATCGACTGGAACTCGAAGATCGTCATCAGCGTTCCCTGCGCGACCTCGGGTTGATAGGGCGTGTACGCCGTGTAGAACTCGCTGCGCAGCTGCATGTGCTGCACGACCGCGGGGATGTCATGGTCGTAAAGCCCGCCGCCCAGGAACGACGGCGTCAGGTTGGGGTCGTAGTTCGCCAGGGCCGCCTCGTTGAACAGCCGGCGCAACTCCAGCTCGGTCTGCCCGGGCGGCACATCGACAGGCCCCTTCAGACGCAGCGACTCGGGAAGCGCCGTGACCAGGTCCTCGAAACGCTCCACGCCGATCGAACGGAGCAGCTCCTTCTCCTCCTGGGAGCCGTATCCCGTATACGGCATCAGGCGCCCCCGTCCAGGCCGCGAACGATCTCCTCGTAGGCCTCCGGCGTCAGCAAATCGTCCATCTGGCCGGGCCGCGCGAGGCGCGCGCGAATCATCCATCCTTCGCCATGAGGGCTCTTGTTGACGATCGAAGGATCGCTCTTGACCGCCTCGTTCACCTCGACGACCTCCCCGTCGATGGGGCTGAAGAGATCGCTCACGGTCTTGACGGCTTCGATCGTTCCGAACGGCTGCATCTGCGTGAGCGTCAGTCCGGTTGACGGCAGCTCCACGAAGACGATGTCGCCCAGAGCCCCCTGGGCGTAGTCGGTGATCCCGATCTTCACATGGTCGGGCCCGTCCGGCCGGATCCACTCGTGCTCATTCGTGTAACGGCAGTCCTTCGGGATCATCCCTCCCCCTTCCCCACCCTAGCGGTGCGATCC
>VGJL01000297.1 GCA_016867495.1 Candidatus Eisenbacteria bacterium
GGATTGCGGCTGCCGCATCGAGGAGGGACATCCCGCGTGGGAGGCCCTCCGCAACCTGAGCCGGAACCTCGGAAAGAAGGACTAGTCATGGGTCTGCCGAAGAGGCGTATCTCGAAAGCCCGAAAGAGGAAGAGACGCACGCATCAGAAGCTCGCCGTGGTGCGGCCGACTCTCTGCTCCCACTGCGGACAGCCGAAGCCGCCGCACCGCATCTGCCCGCATTGCGGCTACTACCGAGGACGACGGGTCGTCATCGTCGAGTAAGACGCGGGGGACGCGACTTGCGGATCGCCGTTGATGCGATGGGCGGGGACTCGGGCGTCGGAACCGTGGCGGCCGGCGTCGCGCGGTTCCTTCGCGAGAACTCCGAGGAGGTCGGGGTCATCCTCGTCGGCGACGAGGAGCGGATCCGCCGCGAGCTCGCCGTCCACGGGGACTTCGACCCCCGCGTGGAGGTCGAGCACGCGAGCGAGACGATCCAGATGGAGGAGCACGGCGCCGCCGCCTCCCGGCGAAAGCGCGACTCCTCGATCGCGCGCGGGCTTCAGCTTCACAAGGAGGGAAAAGCCGACGCGTTCGTGAGCGCGGGGAACACGAGCGCGGTCGTCGCCGCGTCTCTCCTCATCCTCGGGCGCCTACCGGGCGTCCGCCGCCCCGCCATCGCGACGTTCGTCCCGAACGAGAAGGACGGCTTCGTTCTCCTCGACATCGGCGCCACGAAGGACTGCCGCCCGACCGATCTCGTCCAGTTCGCCCACATGGGCGCGGTCTACGCCGAGAAGATCCTCGGGCGCGAGAACCCGCGCGTCGGCCTTCTCAACATCGGGGAGGAGCCGACGAAGGGGAACGACCTCACGCGCGAGGCGTTTCCGCTTCTCGAGAAGAGCAGCCTCAATTTCGCCGGGAACGTCGAGGCGGTCGGGATGTTCAAGGGAGAGGTCGATGTCGCGGTCTGCGACGGTTTCGTCGGGAACGTGATCCTCAAGTTCGCCGAAGGGATGGTCGCGATGATCCTCGGCTTCCTGAAAGGGGAGATCGCGCGCCACCCGAGGGCGAAGATCGGCGCCGCGCTCCTCAAGCCGACTCTTTCGCACTTGAAAGATCAATTGAGCTACGAACAATACGGGGGGGCTCCTCTCCTCGGGATCGACGGGGTTTGCATGATTAGCCACGGCCGTTCTTCGTCCCTGGCCATCGCGAACGCGGTGCGAACGGCGAGCCGTTTCGTTCGGTACGACATCAGCCGGGAGATCGGAAAGAGAACCCGGGCCTACGACGAGGTGGCGGTTGACTAAGCGGCGAACGTGCATTCTGGGGACCGGGGCTTATGTCCCGGAGAAGCTTCTGACGAACGACGATCTGGCGAAGATCGTGGACACGACGGACGAGTGGATCATGACAAGGACGGGGATCCGCGTCCGGCACATCGCCGCGGAGAACGAGGCGACTTCGGACGTCGCTTCCCCCGCGGCGCTTCGCGCGTGCGAGGCGGCGGGGATCTCTCCCGCCGATCTCGATGCGGTGATCCTCGGAACGGCGACGCCCGACATGCTCTTCCCCTCCACCGCGTGCATCGTGCAGGCGAACATCGGCGCGGTCCGCGCGGCCGCCTTCGACGTCAGCGCCGCGTGCTCCGGATTCATCTACGGGATGGCGCTCGGAAAGGGGCTCATCGAGACGGACCAGGCGCGCCGGGTGCTCGTCATCGGCGCCGAGACGCTGAGCAAGATCGTCGATTGGGAGGACCGAAACACGTGCGTCCTCTTCGGCGACGGCGCCGGGGCGGTCGTGATCGGCGCGTGCGAGGAGGATCGCGGGATCCTCTCGATCAACTTCGGAAGCGACGGGAGGCTCTGGGAGCTTCTCCATCAACCGGCGGGCGGCTCCCGCATGCCGGCGACCGTCGAGTCGGTGGAGAAGAAGAAGCACAAGATCCACATGACCGGCCGCGACGTCTTCAAGCATGCGGTGACCCACATGAGCGGCGCGGGTCTTCGGGCGCTCGAGGAGGCGGGCCACACCGGTCCGGAGCTCGACTGGCTCTTCCCGCACCAGGCGAACATCCGCATCATGGAGGCGGTGGCGAAGAGGCTCGAGGTGCCGCGCGAGAAGGTATACGTGAACCTCGAGCGCTTCGGGAACACGTCGGCCGCGTCGATCCCGATCGCGCTCGACGAGGCGGTCCGCGGCGGGCACTGCCGGCCGGGCATGCTGATCGGGTTGGTCGCTTTCGGGGGCGGCTTCACATGGGCGGCCGCGATCGCGAGGGTGTGATGACGAGCCTCGGATTTCTCTTTCCAGGTCAAGGATCGCAGTACGTCGGCATGGGGAAGAGCCTCTCCGACGAGTATCCGGAGACGCGCGAG
>VGJL01000298.1 GCA_016867495.1 Candidatus Eisenbacteria bacterium
CGAGCAGCGCCGCGTCTACTTTGAGGAAGCGGCGGGCGTGAGCCGGTACAAACACCAGCGCCGCGAAGCGGTGCGGAAGCTGGAGGCGACGGAGCAGGACCTGACCCGGATCGCGGATATCGTCCGCGAGATCGACAGGGAAGTCAGGAGTCTCGCGAGGCAGGTCGGAAAGGCGAGGCGACATCAGCGCCTGATCGACGAGATCCGCACGCTCGAAGTCGATCGCGCGCTGCGCCAGTGGGCGGAGCTGCAGCGTCTGCACGATTCGTGCACCTCCGAGCGGGACGTCTGGGCGGACCACAGGGCGCGGCTCTCGGGGGATCTCTCGCGGAGGGAGACGGAGCTGGAGACCAGGAGAATCGAGCTGCTCGAGCGCGAGCGCCTGCTCGATGAGAGCCGCAGGGAGAGGGAGGGTCTTCTCGCCGAGCAGTCCACCGCGCGCGAGGAGGTTTCTGTCCTGGCGACCCGGATCCAGGGCTGGGAGCAGAAGGAGGCGGAGCTCGCGCGGAGGATCAGAGAGGAAGCGGAGCGCGAGACGGATCTGAGAGCGAGGATCGAATCCTCGGCCCCCGAGAGGGCCCGTCTGGAGGCGGATCTCGCCAGCCAACAGGAAGCGGTCGAGGTCGCTTCCGAGGCCTTCCGGGAAGCGGAGGAGCGTCTGCGCGAGGCGCGCGCCGAGGCGGGACGAAAGGCGCAGCTCCAGACGGAACAGCTCCTGGCGCGGGCGAGGGACACCAAGGAACTCGAGTCGCTGGACGGGATGATCGCCCAGCACGAGGTGCGCCGCGCGGCGCTCCAGGTCCATCATGACGGCCTCGCCGAGAAGGTGCGCGAGCTCGATGAGGGCCTCCGGAGGGCGGAGGCGGAGGCCCACGGGCGGGCGGGAAGCCTCGCCGAGATCGGGAGACTTGAGGAGGAGGCGGAAGCGACCCTGGCAGCGCTGACGGCCGAGCGCGAGGAACTGCGGCGGCGGCGCGAAGATCTCGCCTGCAGGCGGGCATCGATCGAGAGCAGGCTCTCGCTGCTCCGGGAGCAGCGGGCGCGGCACGAGGGTTTCGATCTTGGCGTGCGCCACATTCTGGAAGGGCGCGGCGAGCTTCGAGGGATCCACGGGGTGGTCGGAGATCTGCTCGTTCCCTCCGCGGGTCTGGCTGATGCGCAGGCCGAGTCTCTTCTCGCGGACGCTGTGCAATGGATCGTCGTCGAGGACGAACGGTCAGCCCTCGAGGCGATCGAGAGCCTCAGATCGCAGGGCCATGGCGGCGTTACGTTCTTTCCCTTGAAGGAGAATCGAGAGCGATTCCCGTCGAGCCCGGCGCGCTGGAAAGGGGCGGCCCCGATCGAGGGATCGGCCGACCTTCAGCCGCTGATCCGCTTCCTTCTTGGGCGTCTCCAGCCCGAGAGGAGCCGTGAGGAAGCGCGCCGCGCCGCGCGATCGGCCGACCCCGCCCTCAGGTACTTGAGTCCCGAGGGGGAGATCTTCTCAGGGGAGGGATGGATCCGCGTGCCCGGCGGAAGGGGTCCGGATAGGGAAATCGTCGAGAGGATGCGTGAGATCCCGCGTCTCGAGGAGTCCCTGACCAGAATCGCCGAGGATGAAGCCGACACCGCGGGCCGGCATGAAAGCAGCGAGACCGAGTGGAAGGCGCTGGAAGAGAGGATCCGAGGGCTCGGCGCGCGGCGCGCGTCCCAGGAGGAAGAGCATCGGCGCCTCGAGCGAGAGAGGTCCGAGCGCGCCGTCGAGCGAGGCCTTCTCCTCGAGGAGAGGGAGAGAGTCTCGGCAGAGTTGCTGGGCATCGGCCGACAGATCGACTCGCTCGGCGCCGACCGGCGGCGTCTCGAGACGCGGCTGGGGGATGCCGCGGCCTCGGGGCGCGACGCGGATGAGATCCACCGGCAGGCCGAGCACCAGTCCGAGGAGTGCGGCGCCGCGCGCGACGGCGCCTTGGAGAATCTCAGTCGCGTCCGGACGGAATCGCTGCGGGTCGAAAACGCCTGGAGGGAGCTGGTGAACGTAGCCTCGCGCGATCGAGAGGAGGCCGACCGCCTGGCTGCCTCCCTTGAGGAATGGGGCGAGGAGAGGGGGAGCACCGCGGGCCAGCGGGAGGCGGCAGAGAAGAAGCGCGCGGATCTCGGCGAGCGGGGACGCGAGATCGATGTCCGGCTGCTCCAGATCGAGAAGCTCCTCGACGAGCGCCGAGGCGAGCGCGACTCGATCCAGACGGCGCTCGCCGAGCAGGATCACGAGCTGCGCGAGCTGAGGCGCAACCTCGACGGTTTGAGTGAACGCCTCCACTCGGACCAGGTGCGCGAGGTCGAGATCCGTTCCGAGATGGAGAAGCTTCGAGAACGGATCTACCAG
>VGJL01000299.1 GCA_016867495.1 Candidatus Eisenbacteria bacterium
ATCAATCCTCGGAGTATTCTCTTCCCTCCTGGTCTGAGGTACACCCTTTGTGGACGGCAGCATCCGCCGCCGTCGACGAGGGGCATTTCAGCAGGAGGTGTTTCGATGCAGGTGATGGCCAATGGCCGGGTCCGTCGGACGGAGGAGGAGTGGCGCACCCTCCTCGGGCGATGGAAGAAGAGCGGGGTGGGACCTCGCGAGTTCTGCCGCAAGGAATCCGTTCAGCTCTCCAGCTTCCTGAGATGGCAGCAGAGGCTGCAGGGATCTCCGGCTCAATCTGATTTCGCTCCCGTTGTCTCGATTCCGCCCTTGGAGACGAGGACCTCGAGCTGGATGTTGGGGGTGACACTTCCCAACGGCGTCACGCTCGAGCTTCGGGGTTGAGGGGTGCGCCTGGCCGGAGAGGTGTCGCGGATCCTGGCGTACCGCCGCCCGGTGGATATGAGGAAGTCCTTTGATGGTCTACTGGGGTTGGTCAAGCATGTCCTGGTCGAGGATCCTCTCTCCGGCACGCTCTACGTCTTCGCGAATCGTCGAGGGAGCTACGTGAAGGCGGTCTACTGGGACCGGACGGGGTTTTGCCTGTTCGCGAAGAGGCTCGAGCGAGGGCGGTTCGTGTTCCCGGGTGAAGCGGAGAGGTTTGAGATGAGCGAGCAGGCATTTCGTTTGCTTCTCGATGGAATCGTGCTTGGCAGGCGGGGGCGATTAATGTAGAAGAGGAGCATGACGTTTGAATCACGCGCGGCATCGATGACACAGGCGGAGATCGTCGCGCTGCTGCGCTCCCACCAAGACCTGCAGGAACTTCACGACGAGTTGTTGCGGCAGGTGGAGTGGTTCAAGCGTCAGCTCTTCGGAGCGAAGTCGGAGAGACGGATTCGCGATCTCGACACCTCGCAGCTCACCCTGGGCGAGATCTGCAGGACGGAGGCCTCCCCGAAGCCTGCGATCGAGGTGGCGGCGCATGGCCGCCGGCGCGTGGATCCGATCACAGCGGGAGGCGATGACGAGGGTCTCCGCTTCGATCCCTCGGTGCCGGTCAAGGAGATCCGGCTCTCGGATCCCGAGGTGGAGGCCAGTCCGGATCTCTACGAGGTGGTTGGGGAGAAGATCACCTGCCGGTTGGCGCAGCGGCCTGGATCCTACGTGGTGCTGCGCTACGTCCGCCCGGTCTGCAAGAGGAAGGGAGACGGGGTGTTCTCGTCTGCTCTGGCTCCGGCGGCTGTTCTGGAGAAGAGCTGCGCGGATGTGAGCTTCCTGGCCGGGCTACTGATTGACAAGTTCGCTTTTCATCTACCCTTGTACCGCCAGCACCAGCGCCTTCGGGTAGCCGGGGTCCATCTGGCTCGTTCGACGCTGACGAATCTGGTGCATCGGGCGGTGGATCTGCTGGAGCCCGTCTACGAGGCGCAGTTGCGGTCGATCCTTTCGAGCAAGGTATTGGCGATGGACGAGACGCCGATCAAGGCGGGGAGGAAGCAGAGGCCTGCGCCCGATCGAGGGGAGATGAGGACGGCCTACTTCTGGCCGATCTACGGGGACCGGGACGAGATCGCCTTTCCCTTTGCGAGGACGCGAGGGAGCGAGGTGGTGCGGGAGGCGCTGAAGGGCTACGTGGGGGTGCTCTTGAGCGACGGTTACGAGGTGTACGACCGGTACGCGAAGGCGGTCAATGGGATCGTGCATGCGCAGTGCTGGTCGCATGCGAGGCGGCACTTCGTGAAGGCGGAAACTGCGGAACCGACCCGAGTCCGGGAGGTCCTGGACATCATCGGGGAGCTGTACGACGCGGAGACAGTGATCCGGGAGAAGTCCCTGCCGCCCGAGAAGATCTTGCCGTACCGAGCAGAGACGGTCCGGCCGATCGTGGATCGGTTCTTCGAGTCGTTGCGCACGAAGATGGCGGAGGGTATCTGGCTACCGACGAATCCGTTCACGAAGGCCGCGGGTTACGCGCTTTCAAGGGAGAAGTCGCTGCGGGTATTTCTGGAGTATCCGGACGTCCCGATGGACACGAACCATCTGGAGCGAGCGATTCGGCCGGTCGCGGTGGGGCGGAAGAACTGGATGTTCTGTTGGACCGAGATCGGAGCGAAGTACGTGGGGATCATCCAGAGCCTGATCTCGACGTGTCGGGTGCACGGGGTGGATCCGTACACGTATCTGGTAGACGTGCTGCAGCGGATCGACACGCACCTGGCGAGGGACGTGGCCTGGCTCACGCCGCGGCTGTGGAAGGAACGCTACGCGGAGAACCCGCTGAGGTCGGCGATCGACCGCCGGTAGCACAAGCCAGATTGCCGGCGCAAGGCTCCGAGGGTTGACCGCTTACGCTGAGACGATCCCGTACCGAG
>VGJL01000300.1 GCA_016867495.1 Candidatus Eisenbacteria bacterium
GCGCCCTTCCGCGCACGCGCCCGACCTCGTCCCGCCTCCCTCTCCACCAGCCCCCGAAACGCCCTGCGGCCGGGATACCGCGCCTCGTCCCCAAGCTCCTCCTCGATCCTCAGGAGCTGGTTGTACTTCGCGATCCTCTCCGAGCGGCAGACCGATCCCGTCTTGATCATCCCGGCATTCGTGGCGACGGCGAGATCGGCGATGAACGTGTCCTCCGTCTCTCCGCTCCGGTGCGAGATCACCGTCGTGTAGCCGCTCGTGCGCGCCAGGTCGATCGTCTCGAGCGTCTCCGTCAGCGTCCCGATCTGATTGAGCTTGATCAGGATCGAGTTGGCGACCTTCTCCTCGATCCCGCGCCGCAGCCGCGCCGTGTTCGTGACGAAGATATCGTCCCCCACGATCTGCACGCGGGAGCCGAGGCGCGCCGTCAACTGCGCCCATCCCCTCCAGTCATCCTCCGCGAGGCCGTCCTCGATCGAGACGATCGGGAAGTCGCGCACGAGACCCTCGTAGTAATCGATCATCTCCTTCGCGGAGAGGCTCTTCTTCTCCGCCTTCAGGACATACTTGCCGCTCTTGTAGAACTCGCTCGCGGCGGCGTCGATCGCGAGGGCGATCTGCGAGCCCTTCTTGTATCCCGCCGCCTCGATCGCGCGGACGAGCAGCTCGCACGCCTGGCGATTCGACGCCAGCTCCGGCGCGAACCCGCCCTCGTCGCCGACGCCGGTTGAGAGCCCCCGTCCGGTGCGCGGATCCTTCATTCCCTTGAGGATCGCCTTCAACGCCCAGAAGACCTCCGATCCCATCCGGAGAGCCTCGGCGAAGTTGATCGCCCCGACCGGCACCAGCATGAACTCCTGGATGTCGAGCCCGTTGTCCGCGTGGGCGCCGCCGTTGATCACATTCATCATCGGCACCGGCAGCGTGCGGGCCCGCACTCCGCCAATGTAACGGTACAGAGGCAGCCCGAAGGTCTCCGCCGCCGCCCGCGCCACGGCCATGCTGACCGGCAGGATCGCGTTCGCGCCGAGGTTCGACTTGTTCGCCGTCCCGTCCAGATCGCACAAGATGCGATCGACACCCACCTGATCCGACGCGTCGAGTCCCAGGATCTCCTCGATGATCTTGCCGTGGATGTTCTCGATCGCCTTCTGGACCCCCTTGCCGCAGAAGCGCCTCGGATCCTTGTCGCGCAGCTCGAGCGCCTCGTGCTCCCCCGTGGAGGCTCCCGATGGGGCGGCGGCGCGCCCCCGCGCCCCGCTGCTCAGCTGGACCTCGACCTCGACGGTCGGCAGTCCTCTCGAATCGAGGATCTCGCGCGCGTGGACCAGTTCGATCAGCGTCATGGGGAACTCCTCCTGTAGTGCCTCCGGCGATATCGGCCCGCGGATGCGTCCGCTCCAGGAGTCGACGCCCCGCCTCCGCGCCGCCGTCCTCTAGTCCATCGCGCGGCGACCAAAACCTAGCCGACCGCATCGAGCCGGTCAAGCCGCAAGCCGCCCATGCCCCGGGAGCGCGTCGGGCGGGCGCTCTCTCCGGCGATCTTCTTCGATCCCCCGGCAGTGGGGTTGCGGCGGTGCGGCCGTGGCAGTGCGGCCGTCCGGCTTGACGGACCGGCCTGTCGCATCTAGCTTCGCTCTCGACCCATGATTCACTCTCGGTCCGCGAGTCATGCCTTCTGGACGCTTCGGGCTGGATCTGAGAAGCGAACGGGCGCGCCGCGAGGAGGACCCGCCGCGACGGTTCCCTTCGCCCCGCTAGGTTCGCCTATGCGGCGCGGGGCTTCGGGAACCTGTCGGGGTCCCCGGATCCCGCGCAGAATCCTCAACAGGGCCCGCGCCAGGGGATGAAGGATGACGTACGCCGGAATCGACGAGGTTTCGCTCATCCGCCGGTGCCTGAAGGGGGATCAGGAAGCGATTCGGCGACTGATCCACCTCTACCAGGGTCCGATCTACCACCTCATATGGAAAGCGATCGGCAACGAGGAGGAGGCGCGCGATCTGACGCAGGAGACCTTCATCCGAGCCCTCCGCGCCCTCGATCGCTTCGATCTCGCCCGCCCCTTCCGCAACTGGATCCTGCGCATCGCCAGCAACCTCGCCATCGACCACCTGCGGCGCGCGCGCCTGCGAACCGTCTCGATCGATGTCGATCCCGATTCCGACGAGGGGTTCCATGCGCCGATCCTGGTCGACGAAAACCCGCGACCCGACGAGACGGACGAGCGCCGGCGCCTCTCCGATCGCCTCTCCTCGCTCGTCGCCAAGCTGCCGCCCGAGTACCGCCTTGTCGTCCATCTGCGGCACCGGGAGCAGCTGGCTTACGAGGAGATCGCCCGGGTTCTCGAC
>VGJL01000301.1 GCA_016867495.1 Candidatus Eisenbacteria bacterium
TTCGAGCCGATTCTCGAATCCGTCCGCTCCGGGCTCTGGAACCTGCTGGTTCTCTCGCTCGGAGCGATCCTTGGCGTCGGACTGGTTCTCTTCGCCGGCGGAAGGCGAGGCGCGCTCCCGGGCGGGGGCCCATCGGCGATGGAGGGGCCCGCCTTCGCCCCAATCATCGAGGAGGTCCTCCCCGCGGTCGTCTCGATCGATGTCGAGAAGCGCTTCCGCCATTCGGATCTCGGGATCGAGGGGGGAATCGATCCGGACAATCTCGACCCCGGCTTCCCGGAGGAGGAGTTCGAGATCCCCTCCTCGGGCAGCGGCTTCGTGATCGACGAGCGGGGGCACATCATCACCAACGACCATGTCGTGCGCGACGGCGTGCGGATCGATGTCCATACCTCGACCGGCGCGACCCTTCCTGCGCGCCTTGTGGGCCGGGATCCGATGACCGACATCGCTGTTCTTGAGGTCGAGCCGGACAGGCCCCTGCCGGTCGTGTCCCTCGGAGACTCCGACAACCTGAGAATCGGCGACTGGGTGATGGCGATCGGCAATCCGCTCGGCGTCCTCGAGGGGAGCGTCACCGCGGGAATCGTGAGCGCGAAGGGGCGCAGCGATCTGGCGATCAGCGGAGGAAGTCCGACCTATCAGGACTTCATCCAGACGGACGCGTCGATCAACCCGGGCAACAGCGGCGGGCCTCTCGTGAATGGAAGGGGGGAGGTCGTCGGGGTCAGCACCGCCTTCAACGCGCCGGGGGCCGGGATCGGATTCGCGATCTCGATCAACATGGCGCGGTCGGTCGCGGAGGAGCTGATTCGAAAGGGGCGGGTGCCCCGCGCCTTTCTGGGCGTCAACCTGATGGCCCTCGACAAGGAGCTTGCGGACGGCTGGGGGCTCTCGGGGATCCAGGGCGTCGTGGTCACCGATGTCCAGCCGGGGACCCCCGCCGCCGAGGCCGGTCTCCGGGAGGGGGATGTGATCATCGAGTTCAACGGCGTCAAGGTTGGAGCGGTCTCTCCGTTCCGGCTCCTCGTCGCGCGCAGCGAGGTCGGCAGCCGGGCGCGGATCCGTTACCTCCGCATGGGGAAGGGGATGGAAGTGGAAGTGGAGCTCACCGAGCGCCAAGACCCCGCGCCCAGCATGCCGCGGACCTCGAGCGCGACCCCGATGGACGACCTCGGTCTGCTCCTGGCGCCTCTTCCCGGCGAACTCGGCCTTCAGGGAGTGCTCGTCGATTCCGTTCTCGTCGACAGCCCAGCCTCTCGCGCGGGGATGCGCGCGGGCGACGTCATTTTGGAGGAGGGCTGGTCTCCGGTCGGGAATCCCGACGATCTCCTTCGCAGGATTGAGAGAGCCCTCGACCAACGGGGAGTCGTCGTCTTCAGGATCCAGAGGGGATCGGCCCGTTCCTATCTGGCGGTCCGTCCCCGCTAGGATGGGGATCCGGCACGAACGCGCGTTCTAACGCATTGTTCAGCAGTATGTTATGAGCTTATAGAAAGGTCCTTGACGCTCCGCCATCCCCTGACTAGCCTCCCTCTTGGGTCTTGCCCGAAGCGCCGATAACCAAGAGAAGGTGAAATCGCGGTCCGCCTGGTCGATGCACCCGGTGGCTGGGGGTCTTTGTATGGGTGGCCGATTCCTGCATATCGTCCTGATGCCGGAGGACGGGGGGACGGTGCGGAACTTTCGCATCACCGCCCGCGGACTCCGAGCGGTAATCCTCAGTCTGATCGGACTCGTTCTCGCCCTCGGAACATCCCTCACCTTCCACCTCCGCACCTTCAGCGACGCCCAGCAGCTCCGCACCCTCCGGGCCGAGAATCATGCCCTCCAGGACCGCGTCGATGAAATGGACTCGGCGATCCTCGAGATCACCCGGGACGTGGAGCGCTCCGGCCAGCGCGAGCGGGAGGCGCGGCTCCTCGCCGGCCTCGATCCCGTCGACGAAGAGACGCGGCGTCTGGGGATCGGCGGGCCCTTTCTCCAGGTCGAGCCTGCCAGCGGGATCGCCTCCGAAGATCTCCGCGACAAGCTGCGCGACCAGCAGAGTCGACTCGATGGCCTCAAGAGGCAGCTGGCGTTTCAGAAGAGCTCCTTCGCCGAGGTCCTGAACACGCTCGAATCGAGTCGGGAGAAGCTCGGGCGCACGCCGACGATCTGCCCCGTGCGGGGGGTCTACACGCTTTCGAGCGGATTCGGGGTTAGGAACGATCCGTTCACCGGGCGGTCGGGCCAGCACAACGGAATCGATTTCCGCGCCGCGCGCGGAACGCCCATCGTCGCATCCGCCAACGGGACGGT
>VGJL01000302.1 GCA_016867495.1 Candidatus Eisenbacteria bacterium
TGAAATCCTCCGCGAAGATCTCCCGCGGGCGGTTCGCATGGGGCGCGGTGTCGTAGAACATTGTCGAGTCCTCGATTCCACGCAGGGAGCGGTAGCGCGCCCAGCCTTCGAGGTCCTCGTCGGGTAGAAAAGCGCGATGAACGAGATGTCCGAATTCGTGCCCGACGAGGAAGAGGATCTGCTCTTCGGCCAGCTCGTAGACGCCGGGCGAGAGATAGATGGTCCGCTCTCCCGCCCACGATCCCATCGGCTCGACGACCGGGTAAGGAAGGAGATAGATGTCGAAGCCGATCTGCTCAAGGAAGCGGACATCGACGCCGGTCAATGCCCGCTCGACCGAGGCGACGGGAAGGGGGTGAAAGCTGCCATCGCCAGGGTTCGAAACTGCCGGATCTTCTGTGCTGGTGACGAAGCGCCTCAGGACACCCTCGCGATCCTGCAGGTAGAGGAGGCCGTCGGAACCTGTCATCGCGCGCTCGCTGAGGACTTGATCCGGGTCGAGGATCCGGATGCCTGCGGGGAGCCCGGCGGCCGCAGCGGTCCCGGCGATCAGGCAAGCCAGGCCGGCGAGGAGGAGGGCCGTAAGGCCTGTGCCTGCTGCCTGGTGGGCTCTGCTGCGGTTCCGATTCAAGGCGACCTCCGGGGGCACCCCTCGTGCCATGGATGTCATCTTTGATTGACATAACTTTACCACCTCTGGACGGGGTATGGCAAGCGCAGATTACCGTTGATAAAGCATTATCTAGTAGGTGATTAAGCGACTCGTCGCAGGGAGCGGCGGATTTCTATTGTAAGCCGCAGGCTCCAAGAAGACCGGCCCCGGGAGGGGTCCCGGAGCCGGTCCGATGTGGCATGAATCTGGGGTCCGATCTCATCCGGTCGATGGGGGGCTGGAGCCGGGCCCTGAGCCGACGGACCCGCCCGGCCAGCTTGATCCGCCGGGCCCGCTGGATCCGCCGGGCCCGTCTGGCTCCCTGGGCCCACCCGACCCGCCGGGCTCGCTGGGCCCACCCGATCCGCCGGGCTCGCTGGGCCCACCCGATCCGCCCCACCCGCCCCACTCGCTGGATCCACCCTTGCCCGCTCCCGCGATTCCTCCGGGGGCGCCGCCGACGTAGCCGGGATCGCCCTCCGGAATCCAGCTCGGGATCGGCACGGGCTCTGCAGGGTTCTGGGCGCCCCATCGTGACAGGACCAGGGAGCCGAAGCCGACGGCGAGGAAGACGAACCAGGCCGCCTTCACGATCGAGAGGAGGATCTTGCCGAGCAGGCTGACTCCGACGGAGCAGAAGAGCCATCCGACGATGTTGACCGCGAAGAGCACCGCCAGTCCGATCGCGAAGGTGCCGATCCAGGAGTTGGAGTCCTTCACTTCGCGCCTGAGGAGAACCTCGCCGAAGGCGCCGACCGCCACGGCGCCGCTGGCCAGGATGATGAGCATGATCACGATGAAGCCGGGGATGGCGACCAGGATCCCGATGCAGGTGATGCAGAGGAGAATCAGAATCACCGCGGCGGCCACCATCGAGCCGATGCCAGCGAGGAGGCTGAGCCAGAAGCGCGACCGCAGGGTCGAGCGCACGACCATCCCGCGCTTGGGAAAGGCCAGGAAGAAGACGAGGCCGCAGAGAAAGAGACCGATGTAGGAGACAAGCCCCTTGGCGAAGGTCGAGCCGGAAAGCGACGGGCACTCCCGATCCCTCTCCACGAGCCCGTGCTTCCCGCCTTTGGGCAACCACCAGAGTCCGCCGGGGATGGAGCCGACCTTGACGTTCTGGCCCTTGACGATCGCCCCTTCCTCGCGCTCGATCGGCCCTCCGACGCTGACGACATCTCCATCGACCACGCACCCGGACTTGAGTTCGATCCCGCCGCCGACGGCGACGACGTCACCCTTGACGCGGCCGAAAACAACGACGCTGCCTCCGATGGCGACGACATCCCCCGTGATGATCTCGTCCGCGTCGACCTCGATGCTCTCTCCCATGCGGACGACATCGTTCTTGCTCGATTCCCAGTCGCTGTCATCCAGGTCGGCATCCTCATCGGGGGTTTCATCGACGCTCTCGTCCGAGCCCTTCGGCCCGCCGCCGGTCGCGTCTTCCGCGATGCCGGCGCTGCTCTCCGCCAGCAGATCGGCCGCGGATCCGGCCGGGAGGAGGAGAAAGCCCAAGAGGAAGAGAAGGCCGAGGATCAGAGGGATCCCCGCGGGCCACAGGTTCACGGTTCTAGTGTTTCGCATGGCTCAGTTTCTCCCTTCTGACCTGACCCACTAGCCACCTCAGTC
>VGJL01000303.1 GCA_016867495.1 Candidatus Eisenbacteria bacterium
AAAGAAGAGGTTCGCGCGAACCGTGTTCCCGCTTCCATTGAAGGCGTTGATCGCTCCTCCCGAAGCCGGCGCCGTGTTCTCCGAGAAGCGGCTGTTCTCGATCAAGTGGCCGGTGCCCTCTAGATCGATCGCCCCGCCTGTGTAGTTCGCGCGGTTTCCGGAGAAGGTGCAGCCGCGAACCGTCGTGTCGTCCGCTCCGTAGAGATTGAGGGCGCCCGCGAAGTTCGCTTCGCAGCCGTCGAATGTGCAGTTCTCTATCAGGTTCCCCTCGCCCGCGACGGAGAGCCCCCCTCCCCGAATTCCCGTGCAGTTCAGGAACTCGCAACCTCGAAAGGTCCCCCCGTTCCCTCCGGAGAGAACCCCGCCCGACAACGAGCCGGTAGCCTCGAGATTGCTGAAGACGCAGGAATCGGCGATCAACGGACTCGTTTGCAATGTGTAGATGCCGGCGGCCGTGCCCGTGACCGTCATATCGCGAAATGTGCACGCGACGACCGTGAACCCACCGTACACATTGCGCGCATCGAGCCCTCCACCCTCGGTTCCCCCGCCGCCTTCGAAGATGATCCCCTCGAGGCGAAACGGGGCCGAGTTCTGGATGGAGAGGCAGGAGGCGGTTCCGTTCCCCTGCCAGATCACGTCTCCCCCGACCCCGATGAAGCTGATCCCCTTTTCAATGGCAATCGTCTCGGGATAGGTCGCGGCCGCGATTCGGATCGTATCGCCCTCGCTCGCCAGGGCGACGCCTCCGGCGATGGTCAACGCGTCCCCGCCTCCATCGGGATCGACCCTCCATGTCGCTCCCGCGTGGGAGTCGCCGACCACGAGCCCCATGCCGGAAAGGAGAGCGATACCGATCAGAGCAGCAGAAGGCAGTCTTGCAGCGCGCGATCTTGGGATCATAGGGCGTCACCTCCGAGTCGCCTTGCGACGGTGGGGAGCCTACGCCCGCCGCGGAAGATGATTCCACAGGAAACGCCACGACGTCTCCTCAGGGGCTGCAGGGATCATCCGGGCTTGCGGGCGCGGCTTCCTCACGGTCCGTTGAAGGACAGTGCGTTGAGAGCGGAAGGCGATGTTCTCCGGGGCAGGGGGTGCGCTCGCTTTCCTGACCGATCCCGATGTGGGGGAAGATCCTGCGAGTGGTGGATGGGAGAAGGGCGAGGAGGGGGGAGGTTCCGATGACAGCCTGACGAGTTTCGCGCCTCACGAATTCCGGTTGACTTCCCGCCCGTACGGGACTCCCATCGCGCCATCCGACATCCGGGAGATGCCGCACAACTCTAGATGAGCGACTCGGTGGCCTTCGGCCGAAGCGACCTCTGGGGCCCGCCGGCCCGGGTGGGATTCTATCGTGGAGGGCCGCATGATGAACCTCTCATTGCCGATGGCGAACGCCACGCCCGGGAAGCCGCGTCTGACGAAGGTCCCGCGCGCGATTCCTGTTGCCTCCGTTGTTCTCGCCTTCCTTGTGGGGGCCACTGCCGCGCATGCGGGCGCGATTCGTCGCGTTCCAACAGAATACGCGACAATCAAGGCGGCGGTGATCGCCGCCGAGACGGGCGACTCGATCCTGATCGCGCCGGGGACGTACACGGGTGCGGAGAACCGGGCAATCGACGTGGGACTGAAGACCCTCTACATCCGGGGGACCGGGGGGGCAGGGACGGTCGTGATCGATGCAGAGAACGTCGCGAACTGCTTCTCGTTCGCCAACTCGCCGTTCCACTACACGAGCCTGCAAGGGCTCAGGCTGCGCCGCGGGAATCCGTGCGGCATCTATGTGTACGACGCCGCGCCCGTGATCATGGACTCTTCCATCGAGGACTGCGTCACCGGGATGCTCCTCGCGAGATACCACGGAACCCCGAGCGGTCTCACGATCGATGGCTGCGTGTCCACGGCGCTCAAGGTCTCGACGGGCTCGAACTGCGAGATCCGGAACTCCACGATCCAGAACAGCGCCGGCGCCTACGGGGCGGGAGTCCAGATCATCGGCGCCAGCCTGCTGGTGGCGAACTGCGTGATCCGCGGAAACGATGCCTCCTCGGACGGCGGGGCGGTCTATTGCGAATCAGGAGGCGTGGTCCTGCAGGACGTGGCGATCACCGGCAACCGCTGCGCCGGAGCAGGCGGAGGAATCCGCCTCCTTAACTCCTCGGCGACGCTCGAGTACACGACCCTGTCCCGGAACCTGGCCGTGTCCGCTGCGGGAGGAGTCTCCTCCGCGGGATCCTCGAGCGTCGTCGGTCATTCCATCCTCTGGGGAA
>VGJL01000304.1 GCA_016867495.1 Candidatus Eisenbacteria bacterium
GGGTTGACTACGAACTCGTGTGGGATGTCGTGCAGCGGCCTGTGCCCGGACTAAAGTCGCAGATTGCGAGGATCCTCGAAGAGTAACGGCGGCGGCTACTCCTTGCCCTGGCCACACCGTGTCAACGAACACTGAACGGTGAGCCATTGTGAACAGTGAAAAGTGGACCACCCCCCAGGGGCCCGGTGGCGGGGTCGTTGCCGGATCGTGGGCCGTGTTGTTCGCCGATTCCGGTCTGGATCCATGTTCTCGCGGGACTGCCATCGCCTCGAGCCGGCGTTGAGGTCTTCGCGGATGACGACGAAGGTTAGCCTTGGCTTTCAACTGTAGTCGAATATTTATTCGGCTATGACCTCAACGGCATTCAGACTTGGCTTTGTCGAGTGCCGCGATTTGCTCGCCCGGCGCTTGGACGAGTCATCTCCCTGCAGAAGCTGCAGGGTCAGCTGCAGGACCCTGGTGCCCTTGAGACCATCGCCCACTACCTGCGGTTGCTTGAGGATGCATACCTGGTCGCCGCAGTGCCGAAGTACGTGAAGAGCGCGCTGCGACAGCGTTCTTCTCCGCCCAAGCTCGTGACTCTGAACAATGCCCTGGTTGCGGTGATGGACCCTCGAGGTGTCGTTGATCCGGTGTCTGACCCGGTCCGGTTTGGCGCCTGGACCGAGAACGCCTGTTTGGCCCACGCCTGGAACGCGGGCCAGCGCGTCTCCTACTGGCGCGAGGAGCCCTATGAAGTGGATGGCGTGTTTGAGGGAAGCTGGGGATCGTGGGCGGTCGAGATCAAGACCGGCGGGTTTCACGTGCACGATTTGTCGGCACTGGCGGAGTTCGTTCGTCGCCATCCGCGGTTCCTGCCGTTGGTGATCTGTGACCGCCAGGGGCGGGCGACGGCAAGTCGGGCGGGGATCGCTTCCATGACCTGGCAGGAGTTCCTCGCGGGGGAGCCTCTGCCCGGAGTGGAGGCGTAGAAACGTTCGTAAGCGGGTACGAGTGGGGACCCGGCCATATGCGGCTACGAACTCAAGGGCGTCGAGTGGTGAACGCTCCCGGGACGGCCGCGCCCCCCGCGAGTCTCAGCCGTTCGTCCGGACGAGGTAGAGGTATTCCTTGTTCGTGAGGTGGCCGGCCTTCCCGACCTTCTTCCCGTCCGGGTTGTAGATGCCGATCCTCGCCCCGATGTAGCGGCGGAAGTCGATCTCGTGGACCTCGACCGTCCCCCGCTCCCCCAGAAGGGACTCCATCTGCGCCCGGGTCACGAACCCCTCATTGCTGAAGGAGACCACGATGTACCGCGCCCTGAGGGCCTCGATCACCCCGCGCAGCGCGTCTCCTATGCTGCGGCGCGAGTTGAAGGCGCTCCGGTACCGCTTGCAGGCGATCCTCTTGCAGGCGACGCCGTAGACCTCCTGCTTGTCCCAGCGAACAAGCGACTCCCAGATGTGGTAGTTGCCGAGGTAGCTGTGCTGATTGTAGGGGGGATCCACATAGGCGAGATCGCCATCCCAGGAGGCGGCCACATCGGTGGCGTCCGCGCAGAGGGCCCGCCCGGGCCCGGCCAGCACGCGGGGAAGGCGGAGTTCGAGATCTCCCAGAGCCCTCGGCGCCCACTCCTTTAGATAGGCCATCTGGACCCCTGTGGTGGAGTCGACCCGATCCGCGCCTTCCATGAGCGATGTCAGCGCGATCGCCTGCAGGTCGGGATCGAGGTCTCGCCTCGCGATCGCTTCGCGGATCGCGTCGATCCTGGCCCCGTTCTTGGGATGGAAGAATCGCGATCGAAGGCAGTAGGTCTCCGTGAAGTAGCCCGCGCGGGGCCGGACGCGGCTCAGCTCGCGGATCAGCCGCTCCGCCTTTCCGATCAACCGCCGTCGATCCGCCTGCACGTAGCAGCGGGCCAGAACATAGGCATAGGCGTTGTGGTCGTTCGCCACGACATCGTAGCCGTCTTCCTTCAAGGCGTGCGCGACGCGGCCGGTCCCCGAGAAGAGATCGACGACTCTCCGGACATCGCCAAGAGAGCGAACGATCTCGAGGATCTTCGGTATGAGCAGGCGCTTCGACCCGATGTACTTGATCACGGCTAGCCGGCCGCGCCCTCTCCGCGGGCCTTGGCATAGGCCACGAGTTGCGCCTTGTACGTCTCGGCCGACTCGGGATCCTGCCGGATCAGGTGTTGCGCGAGCGACCGGACCTTCTCCGACTCCTCCCCCGCTATCACGTACAGGGTGAGAAGATCCCGCGCCGCCACCAGCGGGAAT
>VGJL01000305.1 GCA_016867495.1 Candidatus Eisenbacteria bacterium
GCTCTTGCCGCTGCATGCGCGCTCATTCGGTCTTCTTTCCTTCCGGAAGCCCGATCCGCATGCTCGCGGGCATGCCGTACGACTCCGGATCGACGTACTTGCCCCGCTCCGGCGCCGGCTTCTCCTGCTCCACGGGAGGCGCGAGCTTCCGGACCGTGGGATCACTGCGCACCGCCGTCACCTGCCAGGAGACCTCGAGGCCGGGCGTGCCTCCGGCGATCTTGAAGCGGTTGCCCGAGATCTTGCTTGCGATGTAGACGGGAGCGTGACCGCCGATGCAGGTGAGCTGGTAGCGCGGGTCGCGGTTGATCTCGCCGAACCAGTCGGCCAGCGCCACCCAGGCCTCGCCGGCGTCGTCGAGAATCACGTTGCCGGTGTAGGTGTTCAGGACCTCGTCCGACTCGACGGAGAAATGGTTCAGATACTTGTTTGCCGGGTCGAGAGGATGGTCGATGCGGAAGGACTTGCTGCCGCTCAGGTAGAGGTCGCCCTGGATCAGGACGTCGCCAAAGAAGCCTCCCGCGTAGTTGGACGCGCCCCCCTCCGCTGTCGCGTACAGCCCGTAGTTGCTGCCGCCGCCGGCCGCCCAACCTCGGAGGCCGATGTTCATCCCCGACCCGCCAGAGACTCCTCCTTCCACGCCGGTGTAGGTGGCGCTGCCGGACGGCCAGACGTTTCCTACCGCTCCCTTGTAGCCTCCTACGAAGGAGCCTCCGACACCGTACCAGTCGCCAGGAGTGCTTTGTCCCTTGACGCCGATGACATCTGCTACTTCCCAGCCGTCATACTTGGCCGAGAACGCCACCGGATCGGTGGGGTTGAGGTAAGGAATGATCGCCTTGACCCCCGTCGTGTGTAGCTTGAGGACGGCATGGGTCGCGTTTGCGCGGTAGAAACTCAGCGGCCCCTCTGCGTCGTCGACGATGGACCATGTGGGGATATCCTGGGACCAGAATTGGAGCTTCGCCCACCCTGGATCCGTCCGAACGATACTCACTCCGGGATAGCCTCCGCCCCGAAGCTCCAGCACCGCGTCGCTGTTCGTCACGCCGGTGACCGTCAGACGGGAGCCTGGCGCGGTCGTCCCGATGCCGACTCTCTGCCCGTTGTCATAGAGCAGGGAATTGCCGATGGTCGTGGGTCCGGTGAACTTCGAGAGGTAGTTCGCCGTGCCGCTGCCGCCGATCCCGCCACCCCCTCCGCTCGCCGAGATCGTGATCTGGTTGTTCGCGTCATCCGGGGTGATGGTCACGTTCGCGCCGGCGATCAGGTCGATGTTGCCTCCGTCGTTGGTGACTCCGTCGAGCGCGCCGACGATGTTCGGCACGACCATGTCTGCGGTGACCGAGTTCCCCTGCCCCTCGTTCACGAAGCGCGCGTCGTAGGCGCTGCCGTCGGCGTAGGACGGAGCCAGCGCCACCGCATCCACCGAGACCTGGATGCCCGTCCCGGCACCGACGCTGAGCGGCGCATCCCCGCTCGTCGCGCCGCCGGCCAGACCGTCGTTGGCGTAGACCGCGGTGATGTCCCCGGCCGTGCCCCCGGCCAGCCCCTCGGCTACCACCGCCCGGTAGGCATACGGCGCGCTGGTCAGCCGCACGCGGGGGGCCATCTCCGACTCGCCGCTGAGCTGCACTCCGAGCCAGTACTGGACGTCGAAGGGGAGGTTGAGCGTGGTCACGCTTCCCAGCGTGGCATTGTACACGCCTCCGGAGAGCGCGAGGGTCTGGGCCTCCGTCCAGAGCGCCGTTCCCCCGTACTCCAGGTTGTAGATCCGGAAGGTCATGGTGTAGTTGCCGTCGGGAGCCGCCGAGCCTCCAGGGAGCGTGAGCAGACCCTGATGGCTGACCGTCCGCGGGATCTGCGCGGAGACTGTGGTCGCGCCGACTGCGGACAGCACGACGAGAGCCACCAGGGTTGCAGCCGTCATCGCCTTCCGGCCCATCGATGGGGTTGATTGCGCTTTGGTCCTCATCGTTGCCTCCATGACGAATGCCCTCCGGATTCGTTCTCGGCCTCGCGCGACCTGCTGCGGGATCGACTGGTCCGCGCGCGAACCGCCCTTGGCGCTGAATGCGCGCTCATTCGGTCTTCTTTCCTTCCGGAAGCCCGATCCGCATGTTCGCGGGCATGCCGTACGACTCCGGATCGACGTACTTGCCCCGCTCCGGCGCCGGCTTCTCCTGCTCCACGGGAGGCGCGAGCTTCCGGACCGTGGGATCACTGCGCACCGCCGTCACCTGCCAGGA
>VGJL01000306.1 GCA_016867495.1 Candidatus Eisenbacteria bacterium
GATGTCCTGTTCGTCGATGAGATCCACGGTCTCGACGAGCCCTGCCAGGACTACCTCCTCACCGCTCTGGCCGGTGGCAGGGTCAACGTGCTGATCTCGCACGGCTCCAAGACCCACACCGTGAGCGTCGTCCTCGAGCCCTTCACGTTCATCGGCGCGACGACGGATCCGCAGCACCTCAAGACCCCCTTCATTGACCGGTTTGGGAACCGGCACGATCTCGAGCCCTACGCCGTCGAAGAGACCGCCGAGATCATCGCCAGCGCCGCGGAGCGCACGGGCCTGCGGATCGATCGCGAGGCTGTGCACGAGCTCGCCCGCCGCTCCCGCGAGAACCCACGCGAGGCTCTCCAATTGCTCGACGCGGCGCGGATCCTCGCTCAGGCCGGTGAGATCGAGGAGATCACGCGCGAGTGCGCCGCTCGTGCGGCGCAGTACCTCGGCGTCGATGAGGATGGACTCAGGCCGGCGGAACGGCGGATCCTCACCTTCCTCGCGGGGCGCGACGGCCCGGTCAGCCTGCGGACGATCGCCGACACGCTCAACCTCGACCAGGAGACCGTGCGCGCCGTCCATGAACCCTACCTCATCCGGGCGGGCTTCATCCTGCGGACGATGCACGGGCGCATGGCGACGGCGAAGGCGCGGGCGCGCTTCGGGGGCCCCGCATCGCCTGTCGCCGTAGCCTCTGCTCGTGAAAAGGTTTCCGGCGAAAAAGCCGAACTTGCGGATCGCTCCGCGCGGGCCGCGTTGACGCCTTCGGCGCGCGACCGCGAGGTTGGAAGCAGGCCGCATTCAGAGTCGAAGCCACGGGAGCAACAGGCGACGAGGCGACGCATCGCATACCCGCTCCGGATCATCGTTGCGGTGGTGGCGATCGTGATGGCGGCTGGCGCTTGTGAACCGGAAGACGATTGCCGGCTCGACCTGGGACCAGCCGCTGCGGTCCGTGCTCTACCCGAACCCGAAGGGCTTGCAGGTCCCGATCGGAGCAAGTGGCAGAGGGAAGCCCAAGTACGGCGGGAACTTCGGAGCGCCTTCTTCCCCATTCGGCTCGCCGTGCGGGGGATCCTCGCCGATACGATCCGCGTACGCTCGTTCGTCGAGAAGATCAAGAGCCGCTTGCGGCCCTACGTGTACCTCGAACTCCTGCGCCTCTTCTTCGATCACCGGCGGTTCATGCGCAGCGAGCGGGCCGAACGTGCGGGCAAGAGCGGACCGGCCCCCCCTGCTGGAGCAGTCCGGGTTCGAGCGTCTCCGACGCTCCGCCTGAGCCCTTTGATCTGTAGCGTCTGGATGATCGGGGCGGTGGCCCAGCACTGTCCTCCGATCGGCACCGTCTACGACCCCCTTCGGCCCCCTTGCCCTCCCGGATACCCGGCCACACGATCGGAGTGTTGCCTCAAGAACTCGCGACCTGAGTCATGGCCCACTGATCGAACCCGCCGTGTTTCATTGCCAGCAAGCCGCCGAGAAGACGATGAAGGGATTTCTGACCTGGCACGACGAGCCATTCCGGAAGACCCACGATCTCGTCGAGATCGGAGGGCAGTGCGCGAAAGTTGATCCGGGGCCTGGATAGCATCTTGTCGGAGGCGGACGAGGCCTTGAAGACCGCGCGGAAGCTCTTCGAAGAGATCCTCACGTAATTGCTGCCGGGGGGCCCGGAGGGAGGCCCCGAGGCTGGGCCCGCCCGCGCCTAATCGGGAAGCGGAGCTGGCACCGAGCGCCGCGCCCAGCCGCGCGTGATGGCCGCGAGCGGCGGCGGCACATCGCCCTCCCAGCCCTGGAGGATCCCGCGCCACGCGCCGGTCGCATCGCGCCAGAGCGCGACATCCGCGGGCTCGCCGAGGGCGATCTCGATCCCGCCGCCGGCGAAGCGGCGCAGCCCGCCCGCCGCCATCGCATCGAGGCGGCCGTCGCCTGCGATCCGGACCGCTGCGACGCCGATCGCATCGAACACGATATCCTGACCGCGGACACGGATCGTCTCGCGGATCGGATCGCCCGCGACATCGCTTGCGCCCGAGAGGATGATCTCCGTCCCATCGATGAGGCGCGAACGCCCGCGCGCCGGGAGAGCGACGCACCAATGGGCGAAGCGCTCGACCACGCCGGTCGCAGGCGTCTGCGGCTCGATGCCGAGGGCGCGCAAGCGCTCGATGATCGCACGGACGCACGCTGCGGCGTCGGGCATCTCCGCCACCGCGGCGGGGAGCAAGGCGGCGAAAT
>VGJL01000307.1 GCA_016867495.1 Candidatus Eisenbacteria bacterium
CCAGCCGTTCAGCATGCCGGATCAGATCCTCGCGGCATTCGTCACCGACGATGACGACGGCAATCTGAACAACGGGACGCCTCACTACGACGCCCTCTGCGTCGGAGCCACGAACCACGGCTTCGATTGTCCGGAGCGGTTCATCATCGACATCGCCCATGAGCACCTGGATGCCACCGAAGAGGGGGGCGTCCCCTTCACGGTCGATGCGCAGGTAGAGGGATATGTCGCGCCGATCGATCCGACGAAGGTCTGGATGGACTACGCCGTCGACGGTGGCGCGTGGGTGCGCGTCGAGATGACGAACGTGGCGGGCGATCACTGGCAGGCCGTCATCCCGGGGCAATCGCAGCCGGCGGCGATCACGTACTATCTGCACGCCGAGGATCTCGAGGGAAACACCCAGGAGAGTCCGATCGCCGGCGCCAGCGATCCCCACCATGTCGAGGTCGGCTATCTCGTCGAGCCGTTCGAGGCGGGCGATGCCGGCTTCACCGTGGGCGACACGGGAGACAACGCGACGACAGGCATCTGGGTTCGGGTGGACCCGAACGGGACGCTCGCGCAGCCCGAGAACGACGACACGGGGGCGGGGACGCACTGCTGGGTGACCGGCCAGGGGGCCGTCGGCGGCGGGGCGGGGGACGCCGATGTCGACGGCGGGAAGACGACGCTCAAGAGCGCCGTCTACGACCTCACCGGCGCCTCCATCGCCGTGCTCAAGTACTGGCGCTGGTTCTCGAACGACAAGGGGAACAACCCCGGGACCGACGCGTGGGTTGTGCAGGTGAACAACAACGGAGGGGCCTGGACAAACATCGAGAACACGACGGCCTCGTCCAACGCGTGGGTTCAGCGGGAGGTCGACCTCGCGGCTCTCTATGGCGAGGGTCTCGGTCAAGTTCAGGTGAAGTTCATCGCCACCGATAACTCGCCCGGATCTCTGATCGAGGCGGCGGTCGATGACCTTGTCCTGCTCGTCCGCCTCGCCAGCGGTGCCGAGGAGGATGCGGCCCGGAACGCGCGCTTCGCGCTTCACGAAGTCCGGCCGAATCCGGTTCACTCGACCGCGTCGATCCGGTACGAGACGGCGACCGGGTCGCTCGTTTCCCTCTCGGTCCACGACGTCTCCGGCCGCCTGGTGCGCCGAATTCACGATGGCCTGGCTGTCGGCTCGGGCACGCATGATGCCGTCTGGGACGGCAGGGACGATGGCGGCCGGCGGGTCGGCAGCGGCGTCTACTTCATCCGCTTCAAGTCGGCGGGGCTGATCGCGACGCGTCCCGTCGTCGTCACGCGCTAGAGGCTCATTCTCCGCGCGCTCCGGGATCGGGGGGGCGACTGCTCCCCCCGATCCGGAGCGAGAAAATCCGGCACGCGCGCGCGCGTGCCGATACTCTTCGCGGGCCCCGGGCAGCCGTCCGCTCCGGCGCGCGACAGCGTGGAGGAGCTTGACGGCGCCGTCGGTCGAATCTATCTTGTTGGGATTGCAGCGTATCGGAGGATCCTAGGGGCGCATGGCGGGAAGCGGCAGGAAGAAGAAGAGTAGAGGCGTTCGCCTCGCCGTCCTGGCGGGGTTCGTGGCGGTGGTTCTTGTCGTTCTCTTCACGGTGCGAAGGGATCCCGAGCCCACATCCTCCATGCTCACGGCCGAGCAGTATCTGAATCTGGCCCGCCTCTCGGGCGCCGACGTCGACGCCGCGGAGACCTTCGAGCAGGCTTGCCGCCGCGTGCGGGATGCCCGATCGGAGATGATGCGGCAGTATGGACGTCCCGCCTTCCTGCGCGACTATGGGCACACGCGAAGGATCATCATCGAGGGGAGCAAGCTCGTCGCGCAGGCGATCGAGGAAGCGCGCACCGAGGCGGCGAGTCGCGAGGCGCGTCTCCAGGAGGAGATCGCTGCCATCGAGGCCGAGGTCGACGAGGTGCGCCTCCTGCTCCTGCGGCTCCCGCCCCGATACCATCGCGCCCTGCGGCATGTCGTCTCCGCGGAGAGCCGCGTCACGGCGGCGCAGACGAAGCTCACCGCCAAGGAGAGCCGCGAGGCCCTCGAGAGCATGCAGCTCGCGCGCGGCGAGGTGAGTCTCGCCATGCGCGACGTTCGAGGCCTCCTGCTTGGCTTCCTCTCGCGCAGGCAAGAGTGGGAGGCCGATCTGCAGAACACGCTGGACTGGTCGCGTCGGACCGGTGGAACGGCCTTCGTGGTCGACAAGCTGAACCACCGCGGG
>VGJL01000308.1 GCA_016867495.1 Candidatus Eisenbacteria bacterium
CCGATCCGGCAGCGACTCCCGATCCGCTGGCGTCCTCGAACGCCCGGATCCTCGGGACGAGGCCGAACCCGATGCGCTCGACCACGGAACTCACCTACGACGTCTCTTCGGTCGCGGCCGCATCCCCCGTGACACTGAGGCTCAGCGACCCGACCGGGCGCATCGTGCGCACGCTTGTCGATGGGAAGATGGGCGCCGGGACGCACCATGCGAGCTGGGACGGCCGCGACGACGCCGGCCGGCCGGTCTGCACGGGCGTCTATCTCGTCCACTTCTCGAGTCTCGACGGACAGAGCACGGCGAAGCTGGTGCTGGTCAAGTAGCTGGCTCTGGATAGTCTGATCCGAAGAGCGCCGGAGGCATCCTCCGGCGCTCTTGTCTCTCTCCGGTTGCGAGGGACGAGTCCCCGCCGCGCGCGGAAGACGATCTAGCGCAGGAGGGCGAGCCCGGCGATTCCCACCAGGAGGCAGTAGATCCCGAAGAAACCGAAGCGGCCGCGGCCGACGATCTTGAGCAGCGCCGCGATCGAGAGATACCCGAGCGCGAACGAGATCATGCATCCCGCCAAGAGGAGCCCCGCCCGGCCCTGCCCCGCCTCGCGAAGCACTGCGGGGGCTTCGAGAACGATCGCTCCTAGGATCGCGGGGATCGACAGGAGGAAGGAGAAGCGGGCCGCTTCCTCCGGACGGATCCCGAGATAGAGGCCCCCCGAGATCGTGGCCCCCGAGCGGGAGACTCCGGGCAGGAGCGAGAGCGCCTGGAAGAATCCGATCACGAGCGCGCGTCCGATCGACACGGGGCGCGCGCCCCTTCGCACGAGAAGGGTCGAGAGAAGGATGAGTGCCGTGACGAGAAGCTCGATCGACGTCTGCCGGGGGTTCTCGTAGAGCGACTCGAGGCGGCTCCTCGCGAAGAGCCCCGCCGCCACTGATGGCGCCGTCCCCACGGCGAGCGCTAAGACCATCGCGATCGAGGCGCGCTCCCGCTCTCCCCTCCCGCCGCCGAGATAGACGGCAGCCGACCGGGCGAGTTGCGCGAGATCGCGGCGGAAGTAGAGAACGACCGCGGCGAGCGTCCCCAGGTGGAGCACGATCTCGACGGCGATCCCGGGCTGCTCGAGCCCCAGGATCGCGTTGGCCAGCACGAGGTGTCCGCTGCTCGAGATCGGGAGGAACTCCGTGAGGCCCTGGACCACGGCCAGGACGATCATCTCGGGAAGGGTCATCGGATCATGCCGATCCGGAGGAACTCCGGGGGATCGCCGCGCCGCCAGTCCCGGGATGGCAAGCCGAGGGCCCTACGCGCTTCCCAGACGATCGGCGGCCCTGTAGGCTTCGCGGGCCCGATCGTAGAGCCCCTTCTTGTCGAGGGCGATTCCCAGGTTGAACTGGGCGTCCGGATTGCGCGGCTCGATCTCGCAGAGGCGGCTCAGGGCCTCGATGGCCGCGTCCGGCATGTCGCTCTTGTTGTACGCCATCCCCAGGTGGTAGAGCACCTTCGCGTTCTCGGGGTGTTTCTCCCTGCACCGCTGCAGGCAGCGGATCGCAGTCTCGTAGATCCCCTTCTTGAAGTGAAGGACGCCGAGGTAGTACTCGATCTCCCAGTTCTCGGGATCGAGTTCGAGGGCTCGCCTCAGGTAGACGAGCGCATCCTCCGGGCGCTCTTCGATATAGATCAAGCCGAGATTGAAGTAGGCGTCCGAGTAGCCGGGGTCGATCTCGATCGCCGCGCGAAACTCCTCGCCCGCGTCCCGGTTGCGCCCCAGATCGGCGTAGGCCGCGCCCAGGTTGCAGTGGGCCTCGACGCTGAGTGGTTGGATCTCGAGCGCCCGCTGGAAGGCGAGAACGGCCTTCTGATGGTCGCCCGCCTGATCGTGGATGCATCCGATGTTGATCTGAGCCTTTGTCATCCGCGGGTCGAGCTTGATGCAGCGCTCGAACGTGACGATCCCCTCGTCCCAACGCTCCGCCTTCATGAGGGTGACGCCCAGCCGATAGAGCGACTCGGCGTTGTCGGGACCAAGGGCGATGGCCCGCTCGTGATCGGCGCGCGCCCGGTCGAGATCGCCGAGGTCCTCGTGCATGCGGCCATGGAGCGACCAGTACGCGGCCTGATCGGTGCTCTCCGCCGCATGTGCCTCGAGCAGCTCGAGGGCTCGACCCGGCTGCGCGAGCAGGCGGAAGGCCTCGCAGCAACGGCCGAGGATCTCCCAGTCGGCG
>VGJL01000309.1 GCA_016867495.1 Candidatus Eisenbacteria bacterium
GACCAGTACGCGGCCTAATCGGTGCTCTCCGCCGCATGTGCCTCGAGCAGCTCGAGGGCTCGACCCGGCTGCGCGAGCAGGCGGAAGGCCTCGCAGCAACGGCCGAGGATCTCCCAGTCGGCGCCGTCCGCGAGGATTCTGCCCTCCAGCAGGGCCGCGACCTGCTGGTGGCGGCCGGCGGCCGCATAGAGATCGGCTAGCTGCAGGACGAGGTCACGGTCGGCCGAGCGCGACTTCAGCCGCCGCTCCAGATCCTCTATCCTCTTCTGGCTCCGTTCGTCCGAAGGCATGGCTCCACGATTCCCCCGGCGGAAGAACCCGCCTGGGGCGCAATCTACGGAGCCTTGAATCCCCGCGTCAAGGAGATCGTCTCGGAATCAGGCGGCGCGGTCTTCCCTGGACGACGCGCCCGCAACTCTCGCCTGCTCGGGCGTTCTGCGGACCGCTATGCGCAGCTTCAGTGTCACGCCCCGCTGGAGATCTTCCGGATCCAGATCGACGAGGATCGGCACCTCTCGACACCCGCCGGAGGCCTCGGCCTCGCGCGCGGGGAGATCGGTCGTCCCTTCGGGCGGCCGGGCGAGCGAGAGGGTCGAATCGGCCGGCTCCCGCGGCCCTTCCTCGCTTCGCGCGTGGAGAGGAAACGGCGGAGGAAGCGCCGGGCGACGCTCCGGCTCCAGACCGAGCCCCTCCTCGCGATCCTCGCCATCGCGCGGGCGCGAGAGCCACCTGCGCAGCTTCGAGCCGACCCGTTCAACCGGCAGCCTCCCGGCCTCGGCAGCCGCCGGCAGGGGCGCGAGATGGGCGGGCTCTTCCTCGGGCGCCGGCGATGGAGACAGAGCGGGCGCCGGGGGAGCCGGCTCGACCGTCTCGGCCGTGCCGGAGGCATCCATCTCCACGCGGAACGGCTCGGGCCGGAGGTCAGCGGCAGGCGCGATCCTCTGTCCGGGTTGTTCCACGACCTTCGGCTCGGGCATCCGCTCGTGGCTCCGCGCCGGCCCTCGGAGCGAGGAAACCGGCACCGGTCTCGGGGCAGCTTCCTCGGCCATCCGCCGCGTCCCCGCTGTGGCCTCGTGGCTTCCGGGCGCATCCCCGGCCGCCTGCGTCGCCTCCGCCCGTGACGCCTTCTCCCCGTCCTGGACGACGCGGACTCCGATCTCCTGAGAGATGTGCCTGAGGAGCATCCGCGAGACCGCTTTGAACGTCTCGACAACGCCGCTGCCCGACTTCGCGGCCGCCTCGAAACACGGGACCTGCCCGGGATTGAGCGCGCGCTCCAGCTCCTCGATCGAGTAGACATCCGGAAGATCCCGCTTGTTGTACTGGATCACCCAGGGGATCCGATCGAGATCGAGCCCGTGCTCACGGAGGTTGTCCCGGAGGTTCTGGAGGCTCTCGATGTTCTCGTCCATCTTGCTCCGCTTCGAGTCCGCTACGAAGACGACCGCGTCGACGCCTTTCAGAACGAGCTTGCGCGTCGCGTTGTAGTAGACCTGGCCGGGAACGGTGTAGAGGAGGAAGCGGGTCTTGAATCCGGAAAGCTCCCCAAGCTGGATCGGCAGGAAGTCGAAGAAGAGCGTCCGCTCGGTCTTGGTCTTCATCGAGACCATCTTCCCCCGGTGCGTCTGAGGGATCGCGGTGTAGATGTACTCCAGGTTCGTCGTCTTGCCTGAGAGTCCGGGGCCGTAATAGACGAGCTTCGCGTTGATCTCTCGCCCCGAGTAGCTGACTAGCACCATTAGCCCTCCTGTAGGCCGATCGTGGATTCGGGACCCCCCCACTCCCCCGCTCCTCACTTATCGGTCCCTCCCACGCCCCTCTTCACCGCCTCCGTCCAGGATCGGCTCGCGGGACTGCCCCCCGCCCACCCTCTCCCGGTGGGCAAAACTCCGCAGCGGGAGGGAACCGCGGTTCAGCGCAGGCCGGAGGGGTCGATTCCTCGTCTCGAGGCGATCGCGGGCTCACGCGACCCCGAGAAGTCGAGTCCTCTCCCGCCCGTGCCGGTCGACCTCCGCCCGGAGGGCCCGATGGCGCGCCTCCTGCAGGTTCGGATCGGCGCCCGACAGATCCTCGGCCTCTGCGCGGGCGCGCTCGAGGAGGTCCCGGTCACGGAAGAGATCGGCGACGCGAAGCCTCGGCATCCCCGTCTGCCGGGTGCCGAGCATCTCCCCCGGTCCCCGGAGGCGAAGGTCCTCCTCCGCG
>VGJL01000310.1 GCA_016867495.1 Candidatus Eisenbacteria bacterium
CTCCCGTCCGCGCTCTCGCCTCCCACCACCAGGTTCCCATCGGTGTCGCAAAGGGCGGCGGTGCCGACGTCGGTGTAGTTGGCCCCGCCGTCGTGGAGATCGTTCCACTGAAGGGTCGGCCCCGCCGCGGCGACCAATGGTTGACACAGGAGGATGCAGGCGCCCGTCAGGATGCTCTCTATCCGCTTCATTCGCGCTCCAGATGTTGTGGCTCGTGGTGATGCTTGCCCCGCGGCACGCCGGGGACTCCCGTACATCACATTATAGCAGCCTCCGGGTCTTAGAGGAACCGATAGACGATGTTGATGCCGAGCGTTTCCTTGAACTGCCCCGACTTCCGGATCGCCTTCAGGACATCGAGCGGATTGGAGAGGTGTCCCTCATCGAGGGGCAGCGGCTTCACGCTGTTGTCGTAGGCGTCATAGACCCATCGGGTATAGAGATTCACCGAGATCATCTTGGTGATCTGGCTTGTGAAGATATTCTCCCAGTCCGTGCTGACCATGGTGCTCAGCTTCTCGACATCCGAATCGATACGATTCTCTGCGAGGAACTCCGGGGCCAGGTCCTCCAGCGCCTTCTTGCCCGAGTAGAAGACCGGCTGGTAGACCGTGAGCTTGGAGGTCCACGAGATCTTCTTCTCCAGGATCTTCGCCTTGTAGTCCGTGACCCACTCGATACCGCCGTCGTTGGTCGCCTCGCTCTTCGTCCTTCGAGCGTCGTCGGTCCCGGCGGAGTCGGGATGCGCGTAGACGAAGAGCTTTCTGGAGCTCTGCCGGAAGGCGAAGCCGAGCCGGCTCAGCAAGGCTCGATCCTCGGTGTCGAAGAACTTGCGGGCGATTCCAGCGGACTCCTTGAATTGCAGAGGCAGGGTTCGATTGGCTTGCGCGCATCTGGCCTCGGACGGCCTTCGCGCCCGTCACCTTCCCGCGGAATCGGGGCTGCGGGGCTTCTCCAGACCCCCGGTTCTCCAGAAGGCGATGTAGCTCGAAGGAACGGTGCCGGCGCCCGTGAACCACCCGCCGGCGACGAGCGATTCATCGAAGACCGCGAGCGCTCGGACCGGGCCGTTGATCCCCTGCCCGAACGGCGTCCACTGCCCGCCGTCCCACCGGGCGATCGACTGCGCCGCCCTTCCTCCGGCGGTCGAGAAGGCGCCGCCGGCGATCAGATCTTCCCGATAGAGAGAGAACGCGTGAACCCAGCTGTTCATCCCCCTGCCCAGGGGATGCCACGAGACTCCGTCCCAGCCGGCGATGTTCGATACGGGGATGCCCCCCGCGTGCATGAACTGCCCCCCGGCGACCAGTCGGCCTCCGTAGGCCACGACGTCGTCGACGAAGTCGACATCCATTCCCCCGCCGAGGGGCGACCACGAGGATCCGTCCCAGCTCGCGATCTCGCTTGTCCCCGCGACCCCTCCGGCCATGCCGAAGTCCCCCCCGGCGATCAGCTTTCCCTCATACGGGGCGACCACGAAGACGCCGTTGTTCACGCCGGAGCCGACGGAATCCCATCTCGCTCCATCCCACCGCGCGATTCCGTGGAGCGGCACTCCGCCGGCGCTGCCGATCCTTCCGCCGACGTACAACTCATCCCCCAAGACGCCCAGGCACTCGACATCTCCATCGACGCCATCGCCGAGGGGAAGCCACTCGGTCCCGCTCCAGCGCGCGATGCTGTTCACCGCTGTGGAACCCGAGCGCCTGAAGATCCCGCCTACGATCAGATCTCCCTTGTAGACGGCCAGGGCCCGAACGTAGCCATCGACCCCCGCGCCCATCGGGCTCCACGTCTGCCCGTCCCAGCGGGCGATGTGTTCGGCATGAACGCGCCCGGCGTTCGTGAAGTTTCCCCCCGCGATGAGATCTCCATCGTGGACGCAGAGCGCGAAGACGGCCCCGTCGAGACCGTTCTCCTGGGGAGGCCGGCCGAACCCGGAGATCCATGAGTCATAGCCCGGCAATGGCGTCGTCTCGCACGCGACGCTCGACAGCTCGGAGACGTTCCCCGCGTCGTCGATCACCTTCATCGCGAAGCAGTACATCTGGCCGCCTTCCAGGCCTCCAACGATAAGGCTCTGGTAGTTGCCGGCGGACCTTGGCCACGGCTCCCCGATGATCTCCGTCGCTTCCTCCCAGTTCAGCTCCGACAACATCTCCTTCGCGTAGCGGATGTCGTAGGTCGCCGCGGT
>VGJL01000311.1 GCA_016867495.1 Candidatus Eisenbacteria bacterium
GTCGCGCAGATCGACGCTCAGCACTCTTCCCGTTTCTGTCACGGCATCGACGGCCAGCCGTCCCCTCCCCTGCGGATCGTGCTCCTGTCGCGCCCAGTAGCTGAGTACGCTCCCCCTGCGGACGAGAAGGTCGCAGCGGAAGACGGTCCACGCGGCGGCCCGCCTCCCTCGTCCCAGTCCGTGGAACCCGCCCACGCGAAGCATCCGGGAGCCTCCGATCGGATAGACCGGCTCCTCGGGACCCATCCCCTCGAGCGGCAGGTGGACGCCGCCATAGGCCACTCGCGCATGCGCGCGCTCCAGATCGAGGTCGGCGGTGGTCCAATCCCGCTCGAAGCTCAGGCACCCCTGTCTGGGCCAGCTCCCGGCGACATCGAAGCTCCCATCCAACCGGATCTGATCGATGCCGAGGGCGGGCGACAGGAGCGGGTCCCCGAGAAGATTCGCCATGCGGATCGAGTGCGCGCTGCGCGCGGTTCGGGGCTGGCGAAGCAGCAAAGATCGAGCCCCCGCGTGAAGAGCCCCGAGCGAGGCCCCGTCGGCGCGCTCGAGTCGCTCCAGAATCCGCTCGCCGAGTTCCCAGTCGTCGAAGAATGTCGTGATGTGCGATTGCGCGATCGCGGCGATCACGCCCCGGGTCGGGTGCCGCACCCACTCCTCGACGGGGCTATCGCCGCCCTGGAAGTGCATGTCCTCATCGAAAGCCCCGTTCAGGCAAGTGTGTAGAAGAGCGATGGGGAGCTTCCCCTCGGTCGGCATCATGCCGGCTGTGATCTGTGGATGGCTCGGTCCTGGAGGAGCCTCGAGCATATGGACGAGGTCCGCGGGGCCCGTGTTGTTCCCGAACAGATCGAGGAGGCCGATTCCCGACGAGAGGAAGCCGAGGAAGTCCCCGAGAGCCCGCTGCCGGTTCGCAGGCTCGCTCAAGGGCATGTAGGCGGAGGCCCGCTGGATCTCTCCGTCGAGGAAGCCGGCCCGGGTCGCGGTCTCGAGCAGGGAGGCCGCCGCCCGCCCTCGATCGCCGTTGTCGCGATTGATGTTCGCGTCTCCCACAGCGAGAAGGACCGACGCTCGCGGCGCCTGAGATCTGTACGCGAGGAGCTTCGCGACATACTGGGAGAGCTCCTGCGGCGTCCGCGCCGGAATGCGCCCGACCAGGAGCTCCGGCTCCAGATCGGCCGAACCGGGGAGATCCCCGAAGAGACCGTCGTCCGCGTAGGTGCCGTCGTAGTAGCCGGGCAACTCGTGGTCGTAGGCGACATGCGCTGTGGGAATCAGGTCTCGTTCGGGAAGGTCCTCGCTCGCAGTTCCGACGAGGATCAAGGCGAGGGGATGAGCGGCGAAGCCGGCGCACGCATCGGCGACGGCGAGGCGGATCGCCTCTTCAGGCGAGGCCGGAGCGTGCGCCTCGAGCAGACTCGAGAGCCGCGCGCGAGATGGCCGGAATCCGCGATCGAGGAGGTCCTGGGTCAAGGATTCGAGCGCATCGTAGAGCGGATCCGCGGCCACGACGAGGCAATCGCCATCGGCGGGATCCCAGACGCCACCTCTCGGAGGATCGCCGCCCTGGATCCCACCCCCCACAGCCACGGCGCCGTGAGCGATCTTCGCGTCATCGATCAGAACCGACGCGGACCCCGCTGGCATCGCCGCGGGAAGCCTCACACGGGCTCGCGCCTCCGTGGGGTTCCCGATCGGGGCGAGGCTCCACGAGGTCTGGCGCGCGTCGAGGAGCGCAAAAGTCCGCACCCGGTCGACGCCTGCGCCCAGGACTTCCAGAGCGCGCCCGGGTTCGAGGACGCGCGGCGCCAGGGCGTGGACGACGGGGCTGCGGCGAATCGCGGCCGGGCCGCCCAGGACGGAGAGGAAGGGAATCGATCCGCGCGCGCCTTCCAGCGTGTCGGATCGTCCCACCGACTCCAAGACGGACCAGGCCAGTTCGATCCGGAGCGGCCGCTCGGGACCGGGGACCGCAACGCGGACAGCGACGCGTAGCTCCCCATCGAGCGCCTCCACTGCCCGGAAACGGCAGTACCCCGGGGGCCCGCTCCGCCCATCCTCGGGCGGGTCCTCCGTCCAGACTGGCTTTCGACCGAGCGGTGGCGCGGGGTCGTGGAGGAT
>VGJL01000312.1 GCA_016867495.1 Candidatus Eisenbacteria bacterium
CTTGGAAAAAGGATAGCGGCCGATCAAGTTCTCGTAGAGATCGATGTAGCGCTTCGTGCCGTCGATGTAACGCTTGCAGATCTCCTCGCCCGTATCCTGGTAGGTGTAGGTCATGACATCGACATCGCCGTGCTTCTCCTGTCGCGTCACATAGGGGCCCGCGATCAGGTAGATCTCCTCCATCGGTTGCGGGGAATCCCAGACGCTCGCGCGCAGGCCGTCTCGCGTATCCGTGCGGATCAGCCCTCCCTGCGAGACGCTCTGCCAGTTGGAGGGCGTGACGATCTCGCAGCGATAGGTGAAGCGCTCGTCCGGGCGGGTCGGTATCCAGAATGTGGCGCCGCCCAGAAACGCGCCCCGAGGATCGATGAGCCCCGACGTCGTCTCGAATCCCCGGGCATAGGCGACCCTCGGCGGGCGGAGCGAGTCATAGACGGTCCCGCCATAAGAGAGGACGACGCGCATCGACTCGGGCCAGGTCCCCGCCGCCCCCTCCAGCTCGAGCGCGATCGATCGCGCGCGCTCGTATCCCTCCAGCTCTTCATAGGGAGGATCCGTCCAGAAGTCGCGGGGCTTGAAGCTCTCGTCTCGCGCCCGGATCGGGTCCCCGGCGACTCTCTCGACACGATCGATCCGGAGGTCCGCGGAGAGAAGGAGCGGGAACGGCCGCGTCGCCGGAACGCCGGGTCGGTGGCGGATGGTCAGCGTGTCGATCACTTCAAGCCGCGCGGCGGCCGGATCGACCCGGGCGCGCAGGAAGTGAGCGTCGATCCACCCGCCGGCCGGATTCTCCCCATAGCCCCCGGCGCCGGTCCGGACCGCCGTGAGAAGGCTCGCCATGACCCCGATAGCCGCCAGAGCCGCCAGCCGGCCGGCCGGCCGCGGAGGCCGTCCGGCGCCGGCGGGTCGCTTGCGCCCTCCGGACCCCTGCGCCGCGCGCACGACAGATGAGACCGCGCCCACGCGAGCCCTCCCCGTCGATCGGCCAGCCCCGCCCAAGCGCGGAGACGCCGATCTTCTCTCGACTCCGTGTATCATAACCGCATCCGGCCGGAGGTTCTCCGTCCGGCGATCCACGACGGGCCGAGCGGGATCCCCGCGGATCCGGGAGGAACAGCCCATGTCCGAGGCGCAGAGGGAAATCCTGAGACTCGTTGCCGAGGGGAAGATCACCCTGGAGGAAGCGGAGCGCATGCTCAACGCGTTGCGCCCACCGGCCGGGGCGAAGGGGGAGGCCCAAGACACCGGGGCGAAGGGGGAGGCCCAAGGCGCCGGCGCGAAGGGGCAGGAGACGGTTGAAGGAGAGTCCGAGGCGTGGCAGGCGCAGGGCAAACGCGTCGCGGAGGGGGTGGCGCAGATCATGCAGGAAGTCGGCGAGACGGTCCGCCGGACGGTCGAGGACGCCGTCGCCGCCACCCAAAGGGCGTTCGAGGAACACAGGCCGACCACCGAGGCGGTCCCGATCAAGGATGGACGGATCGAAATCCCAGCGGGCGCACGGCTCAAGATCCAGCAGGCCGTCAGGGTCTCCTTGGGCGGCGGATCGAAGGGTGGAAATGTCATCCTGCGTGCATCGCAGGCAGGCCATCTTCTTATCGTCCGTGGGGAAGCGATCGAAGCGCACCACGATGGGCTGGACTACGTCCTTACGTGGGCCAAGGGGAACCTCGAGATGGAGATTCCCGGAAACCTCGCCGGCCTCGACGTGCGCTGCATGGGAGGAGATCTCGAGATCGTGCAATTCCAGGGGGCGATGACGGCCGAGACGATGGGCGGCGAGCTGCGCGTTCAGTCCCCGCGGGGGATTTTCCGCTTCCGCACGCTCGGGGGAAGGGTCCGCATCGCGGATCTCGAGCTGAAAGAAGGTGCGGCGTCGGTCAGCTCGGCCGGCGGGGACGTGCAGATCGAGGTGTCCGCCGCTTCGTCGCTCACGATCCGGGCTTCGACCCTCGGCGGGACTCTCGACCTTCCCCCGGAGAGCGAGCGAGAGCGTCAGGGCCGCGCGCGGCGGCGCGCGGTCTGCGTGATCGGCGAGGGGGCGGCGGAGCTGCGCATCGACACACTGGGAGGCGGAATCCGGATCAGACGAGGTTGAGGCGATCGACCC
>VGJL01000313.1 GCA_016867495.1 Candidatus Eisenbacteria bacterium
TGGACGGGGCCGGGAAGTACATCGAGGGGTTCGGCTGGCTCACCGGGATGGATGTTCACGGCGTCGAGAAGCCGATTCTCGAGGATCTCAAGAAGAAGGGGATCTTCTTCCGGAAGGAGTCCTACAAGCACCGGTACCCGCACTGCTGGAGGTGCAAGGAGAAGCTGGTTTTCCGGGTGGAGTTCGAGTGGTTCATCGCGTGCGACGAGATCCGCCCTCGGATGAAGGCGGCGGCGGACACCGTTCACTGGATCCCGGAGTCGGTCGGCAAGCGCGTCCAGGACTGGTACAACAACATGGGGGACTGGTGCATCTCGAGGAAGCGGTATTGGGGCCTCCCCCTGCCGTTCTTCCGTTGTGCCGGGGGCCACACGACGATCGTGACCGGGAGGGCGGAGCTGCGCGAGCGCGCCCTGGACCCCGCCGTCGTGGACGGGCTGCCGGAGCTGCACCGGCCCTGGATCGACGCCGTCAGGATCAAGTGCCCCGAGTGCGGGGAAGCGGCGGCGAGGATCCCGGATGTCGGGGATTGCTGGCTCGACGCCGGGATCGTCCCCTTCTCGACCATGAAGTACTTCGAGGACCGGCCCTACTGGGAGAAGTGGTTCCCGGTGGAGCTGGTCTGCGAAATGAGGGAGCAGGTCCGCCTCTGGTTCTACTCGCTCATGTTCATGTCCGTGACGCTGGAGGGTCGGTCGCCCTACAAGGAGGTCTTCTCGTACGAGAAGGTCCATGACGAGGACAACAGGGCGATGCACAAGAGCGAGGGAAACGCCATCTGGTTCGACGAAGCCGTTGAGCGGATGGGGGCCGACGTCATGCGATGGCTCTATTGCGCCCAGAATCCCTCGGTCAACCTGCGTTTCGGCTACCACGCCGCTGACGATGTCCGCCGCAAGCTGTTGACCCTCTGGAATGTCTACGGCTTCTTCATCACCTATGCCAGCCTGGACGGGTTCGACCCCAGGACCGCCAGGGTGCAGGAGACTCTTGGGCAGAGCGGGAACCCGCTGGATCGCTGGATCCTCTCGGCCCTGAGCGGTCTCATCGGAGGGTTCAGGCAGAAGATCGACGCGTGCGATTTCGCGGGGGCGATCCGCGATACCGAGGAGTTCTTCGACGGGCTCTCGACCTGGTATGTCCGGCGGAGCCGGAGGCGGTTCTGGAGGAGCGGCGACGACGAGGACAAGACCTTCGCCTACAGAACCCTCTATTACGCGCTCACGACGACCGCGCGGCTTCTCGCACCGGTCGTTCCCTTCCTGAGCGAGGAGATCTGGCGGAACCTGACGGAGCCTTTGAGGGGGCCGGGTCGAGCCGGGACTCCCGAGAGCGTCCATCTGACGGATTACCCCGAGCCGATGCCGGAGATGCTGGACGAGGCGGCGAACAGGAGGATGGAAGCGGTTCTGCGGGCCGTGAGCCTGGGGCGGGCGGCGCGGGAGAAGGTTCAAATCAAGGTGCGCCAGCCGCTGGCCACGATGTGGCTTGTCCCGCTGTCGGGGCGGTTGCCCGATTTCGGCGTGGATCTGCTCCGGGAGATGGGCGAGGAGCTGAACGTGAAGTCCGTCCGGACCGACCGCGCCGCCGCGGAGGTGGGCGAGGCGGGGATCAAGCTCAACTTCCCGATCCTCGGCAAGAGGCTGGGCCCGGCCATGAAGGGGGTCCAGGCGGAGGTCAAGGAAGGGAGATACGAGGTTCTCCCCGGCGGGAGGCTGCGCGTGGGGACGCACGAGATCGAGAAGGACGAGTTCGAGATCTCCTACCAGCCGCGAGCGGGTCTCGCCTTGGCTCACGACCATGGCCTCATGGTGGCCCTGGAGACGGAAATCACGCCCGCGCTCTTGATCGAGGGACAGTCGAGGGACCTGATCCGCGGCATTCAGGATCTGCGAAAGAGGGCCGGGTACCGGGTGGAGGACCGGATCGTGGTGCGGTGCGATGGCTCCGACCCCGGGCTCGTGGAACGAATTCTCGAGAAGCACGAGGCGGCGATCCGCAGCGAGACGCTCTCGGACGAGATCCTTCGCGGTCGAGGGCCGGTGGATCAGGAGACCGAGATCCCCCTCGGCCAGGGCCGGCATGTCTGGGTCGGCGTGAAGAGGT
>VGJL01000314.1 GCA_016867495.1 Candidatus Eisenbacteria bacterium
TGATGCCCGCGCTGCTCCGGCGCGTGCCTTCCGCCGTTGCCGTTCTGCTCGGCGAGGGTTCCGAGAGGCGCCGTCTGGAGAAGGCGGCGGAGAGGCTCGGGGTGGCGAGGTCGGTTCGATTCCCGGGCGCGGTCGCCAATCGCGAGCTGCCTTCCTGGTTTCGATCGGCCTCGATCATCCTGTCGCTCCTCGACCGCACGAACGCCAGCAATCCCGTCTTCGAGGCCATGGCCTGCGAGCGGTGCGTCGTCGCGCTCGACACGGGGACGACCAGGGAGGTGATCATCCCCGAGAGGACGGGCGTCCTCGTTCCCGCGGGCGGGGTCTCCGGCCTCGGCGATCTGCTCGCGGATCTCCTGGACGATCACGAGCGCCGGGACCGCCTCGGCCGGGAGGCGCGGGCGCACATCCGCAGCCTGCTGCTCGATCCGCCGGCGAGGATGGATCAGGAGATCGCGATTCTTCTGGATGTAATCGGAGGCGCGCGGCGATGAAGGCGATCGAGGCGCGTGCCGAAGCCCCGAGCGACCCTCGGCCCGCCGTCGCGCACCTGGTGACTCCCTATCTCTTCGCGACCGGCTCCTGGATCCATGCACAGGTCTCGGGGAATCCGCGCTTCCGCGCCGTCGTCATGACGCAGGCGACGGAGAACCTCGATGTCTTTCCGTTTCAGCCGGTCTATGACTTCTCGGCCGGTAGGGGAGTCGCGGCCCGGCTCTCCTTCGCGCTGTCGAAGTATCTGATGGGCCGGTTCCCGATCGGGCCCTATCGCGAGGCGGGGCGAGCGGAGCGCGTCCGGCTCGTGCATGCCCACCTCGGATGGGAAGGGGCGCGGGCGATCGGGCTGCGGCGAGCCCTGGGCGTTCCCTTCATCACATCCTTCTATGGGCGGGACGCCTCCATGATTCCGCGGAAGGCGTACTGGCGGGCCTTGTACAAGCGCCTCTTCCGAGAGGGCGATCTCTTCATCGCGGAAGGCTCGCACATGGCGGGGCTTCTCGCCGGGATTGGATGCCCCAGAGAGAAGATCCGGGTCGTCCATCTCGGCGTGGACCTCGATCGGATCGGCTTCGCCGAGCGTCTCTGGCCTCGGGATGGAAACGTCATCGGCTTGATCGCCGCGAGCTTCCGCGAGAAGAAGGGAATCCCCTACGCCCTCGAGGCGGTCGCGCGCGTCGCGTCCCGATGGCCGGGACTGCGGATCCGCGTCATCGGGGATGGACCGATGCGCCCGCAGATCGCGGAGAGGATTGCGAGGCCGGATCTCAAGGGAAAGGTCGATCTGCTCGGCTACCTCGACTACCCGTCCTACATCGACGAGCTGGGCAAGGCGCACTTCCTTCTCTCCCCGAGCGTCACCGCCGTGGATGGGGATTGCGAGGGGGGCGCGCCGGTCTGCCTCCTGGATGCTCAGGCTTCCGGTCTGCCGATCCTCGCGACGACGCACTGCGACATCCCGGAGACGACTGTGCCCGGACGCTCGGCGCTCCTCGCTCCCGAGAGGGACGTGGAGGCGTTGGCGTCGAACCTCGACCATCTCCTCGCCCATCCTGAGGAATGGCCGGTCATGGGGCGCGCGGGCCGCGAGCATGTCGGGCGCGAGTACGAGATCGGAACGCAGGGCGCGCGGATGGCGGCCCTGTATGAGGAAGCGATTCGGCGCGCCGGCGTGCCCTCGAGAACCGTCTCTCCCTGAAGCAGTGTTTGAGGCTACAATGCTCCGGGGTCCGGGATCGGGCGCCTGAGGGAAGAACCGGTTCGCCCGTAGACGGGTGGAAGGAGGGGAGTGCCGTGGATCCGAGAAACACCAAGCTGGCCAAGCTGCTCGTGGACTACTCCTGCGAGATCAAGGAGGGGGAGAAGCTCCTCATCGAGACCGTCGGCTTCGACGCCCTCGACCTCGTGCACGAGATCACGCACGCGGCGGTGGCGAAGGGGGCGCACGTCTATCACAACATCCGGCACGACCGCATCCATCGCCGGTTCCTTCTCGATGCCACGGAGGAGCAGATCAAGGCCCAGGCAAAGTACGACCTCTATCGGATGCGCGACATGAACTGCTACATCGGGATCAGGGGGACCGGGAACACGATGGAGCTTTCCG
>VGJL01000315.1 GCA_016867495.1 Candidatus Eisenbacteria bacterium
GGCCGCGCCAGACAGGGTCGGTCAGGCCGAGCTGAACGAGGACGAGCAGCAGAAGAGCGACGGGGCCGATGGGATGGCCACCGACCTCGTTCCCGGCGTGGCGTCGGCGGCGGCGATCCGCGATCGCGCGAACAATCCCCACAAGGGCCAGGATGCCCGTGGAGAGGCCGATGTAGAACTTCCCCGTCGGCTTCCATTGAAGCAGCTCGAGCAGCGTGCGGGGATCGGGAAGCCGGTAGCGGAGGCCGATGAATCCCGCGGGGATCGGCTCGTTGAGCAGAGGAGCGTCGCGCAGCATGGGAACAGCGAATCCGGCAGCGATCGCGGCGCCGCCGATCAGGCCGATCGCGATGCCGGCGCGCGGGACGGAGCGGAGGCCGTGGGCCGAGAGCGTGGGGACTATCCGCAACAGGAAGAGAAGGGAGACCAGAACGATCGCCACGCGCGCTTGGCCCGCGTGCGCGAGGACGAGCCCTCCTCCGGCCAACGCGAGGAGAGCGCCCGCGCGGATCGACCCCGCGCCGGTCGCGAGCCTCTCCGCGGCGAGAAGCGCCCACGGAAGGATCGCCAGCAGCAGCAGGCCGGGCAACCGCCCTTCCCAGACCCATGAGGCGTGGGCGGTCGGGGCGAGGGCGTAGATCAACCCGCCCAGGAGACCGGCCCGCCCGTCCCGGTGGAGGCGCGAGCATAGGAGGGCGAAGCCGGCCGCGCCGGCCATCCGGCAGAGCCATGCGAGAATCTTCGCCGCCGCCACCGGATCGGCTCCGAGCAGCCCGATCGTCCCTTGCAGCATGTGCGCGAGCGGAGGGTAGTTCTGATCCGCGGGGTATCCGCCGTACCAGAGGTCGGTCCAGATCGGATAGGCGCCCGATCGAAGGGACTCGAGCCAGAGCCAGCCGCGGGCGATGTGCGTCCTCGCGTCTCCGAGCGAGGGGTAGCCGCGCGAGAGGAGGGCGATCGTGAGAACTCCGGTGGCGAGGATCACGGCCGCGGCGAGCGGCGCGTCGCGGGAGAGGAGGCGGTCGACGAGTTGCGCGAGGCCGCCTCGGCGGACCATCAGGACGATGCACAGAAGGAGTCCCGCGAGGAGAAGAAGGCAGGCGGTCAGGAGCGAACCGAGGATGACGGGAGGCGGATGGAGCCCCCCCAACCCTTTCAGATCGCCGCCGCCAAGCAGGGTCTGGGCGACCTGGTCTCGGAACCAGGGAACGATGCGAAGGGCGAAGAGGATCCAGCCGGCGGACAGCATGGCGAGCGGAAGCAATGCCGGGAGCGGACGGCTCAGAAACAAGCCTCCCCTCACGGAGCCAGACGCCCGGGTCGGATCGGTCATCGGCCTCCTTCCCCCTCGCATGCGACTCGGAAGAGGATGCTAGACTCCGCGAAGGCCGGAGGCATCGGAAATATGGATCTCGATGGTTCCGCTCGGGCCGTGGCCAGATTCAATCGTCTCTGCTCGGCGCTCGCCGCCGGATGGATGCTCCTCATCCTGGCGTCGGTCTTCATTCGTCCGCCCGGAACACGTGACTTCGGCCAGTACTACATGGGGGGACTGATCGCGCGCCTCGGGGAGTGGAACTCCCTCTATCCGATCCCCCACCCAGACGCGAAGGCCAACGCGGGCTGGCAGGCCTATTCCACGATGCACCCGGTCTACGCCGACCTGGCAAGGCGGCACGGTGTGGGCGATGTGAACCGCTTCATCCACCCGCCGCCCTGGGCTCTGGTCTTCGTGCCGCTGAGTCTCCTCGGGTACGAGTGGGCCTTTCGCGTCTGGATCGTGCTGATGCTAGCCTGCGTGTGGGGTGTGGCCTTTCTGTCCGGCGCTCTCGCAGAGATCGTGGCTGGGCGACCCTCGCGCCTTCGAGGACTCCTGATCTTGATCGTAGCGGCCTCCCCTCTCTCCTATCGCGTCGTGCGCACGGGCAACATCTCGGCCCTCGTCGCCCTCTCGGTTGCGGTGACGATCCTGGGGATCGCCCGGTCGCAGACCATGCGTGGGGCGATCGCGATCGTGGTCGGCGCGGCATCCAAGTATGCCACGGTGTTGCTTATCCTCCTCGCCCTCGCCTGCCGGCGATGGAAGATGGTCGCTCTCGC
>VGJL01000316.1 GCA_016867495.1 Candidatus Eisenbacteria bacterium
TAGAAGAACGTTCATCGATACCCCTTAAGATTGATGGATAGACCTGAGACATCCCAGGACACGCAGGTTCGAAGGACGCACGGTCTGGTTCGCTTTGAAGCTGCCCCGAATCTATGCCAGACCCCCCCTCCTGTCAACGCCGGGCCCACGGGGGCCGCCCCGCCGAGGGACCTCCTCCCAGTGGCTTGGATTCGCTTCCTTTACGCCGCTTCCGGGTCGATCTATGATGGGTGAGCCCAGCCGGCACGCCATCACAGAGCGGATCGTCCATTCCGCTCCCCCCGAGTGTCTGTCCGGCCCCCCCGGGGGCAAGAGAGGAGCGCGACCGCAGTATGAGCAAGGGGAAGATCCTCCTGGTTGATGACGATCCGGATCTCGTTGAGGCGATGCGACTCGTCCTCGAGGGGAATGGCTACGAGTGCGTCCATGCGCCCAACGGCACGCGGGCGATCGAGGCGATCCCGAAGGAGAAACCGGACCTGATGGTCCTCGATGTCATGATGGACGACCTCACCGAGGGGTTCCACGTGGCCTACAAGATCCGCAAGCCCGAGGCGGGGCTCGAGCCCTTCCGGGGGATGCCGATCATCATGCTCACGGCGATCGGCCAGAGGACGGGGATGAAGTTCGACCAGAAGGCCGACGCCGATTTCCTTCCCGTCGATGAGTTCATGGAAAAACCTGTCCAGCCGAAGGAACTGCTGGCGAAAGTCGCCCATCTCCTCTCGCGGGCGAGGGGGGGGCGGCCGGCCAACTAGTCGATGGAGCTGCTGGCTCCGGCCGTAGTGGTGGCTTCCCTGGCCGCCGCCGCTCTGGCTTTCCACGCGCAGAGGAAAGCCGCGAGGCGCTGTCGCTCCACGGACGAGTCGATCGCGAGGATCAAGGGGGAGCAGCGCCGAGTTCTTGACGCGCTCGCTCTGGCCGAGCAGGCATCCTCGCGCATCCTCACGCCCGGAGAGCTGAAGAACACACTCGAGAGGATCGCGAACGAGGCGGCCGGCCTTCTCGACGCCCAGGGGGTCCGCCTCGAGATCAAGTCACTCGACGGCAAGGGCGAGCCCTCCATCCTCTACTCAGGCCACTTCCCGGAATCGACGGACATCCCGGGGCGACCGCCGAGGGGTGTCGGAGGCGAGACTCTCGGCGCGATCCTCACGATTCCCATCCGTTCGGGGGAGCACGGGCTGGGCGAGCTTCGCGTGGCCGAGCGGCCGGACCGGCCCCTCAACACGCTCGAGATCCATGTCGCGCGCCTCCTGGCTCAGGTGGTTGCGATCGCTGCGGAGTACAGGAACCAGAGGGAAGCGCTCGAGAAGGCAGAAGAAGACAAACGGCGTTTCGTCCTTGCGACGACGCACGACCTGCGCTCCCCCGTGGCGACGATCGAGCAGCTCGCACAGGTGCTGCGAGAAGGGTACGCGGGGGAGATGACGGAAAAGCAGAAGGAGCTGGCGGCGAAGATCCACGGGCGGGCGACGCACCTGCTGGGGTTGCTTTCGGATCTGTTGAGCCTCGCGATCGAGGATCAGCAATTGGACCAGATGAGGCCCGTGGCTCCGGTGTCCCTGGCGGCCGTCTTCGACTCGCAGATCGAAGCGGCTCGGGTGGCGTGCGAGGGGCGTGGTGTCGAACTCATCGCGAGCCGTCAGGACTCGCCGATGATGCGCATGGCCGCTCAGGGGGACATCGAGAATATCTTCGCCAATCTCCTATCGAACGCGGTCAAGTACACGCCCAGGGGGGGCAGGATCACCGCGACGCTCGAGGACTCGCCCGGCGGCGTCCTGTTCCGCGTCCTCGACACCGGCATCGGTATTCCGAAGGACTCCTTGCCCCGTCTTTTTGTAGAGTATTATCGAGCGCCCAACGCCAGAGAGATCGAGCGGCACGGCACCGGCCTCGGCCTCGCGCTCGTGCAGAAGCTCCTGAGGAAGTACATGGGCCGGATACGCATCGACAGCACCGAGGGGAAGGGGACGCTGGCGGAGGTCATGCTCCCTCCGGAGTAGGCGGGCGGGCAGGTCAGAGTGAGGCCGCGGCGGGAGGAACGCTCTTGCAGTTGCAGAAGATGAAGATCGGAGGGGTGCTCGTCACCCAGG
>VGJL01000317.1 GCA_016867495.1 Candidatus Eisenbacteria bacterium
GAGTTCGGGGCCGCCGCGAGACAGGGGGCGCCGGGGACGGTGATCAGCAGCATGTGCGCCGTCTTCTCGGAGTCGGAGGTCGTGGGACTCATGACGAAGGGATCGCGGCGCGAGGACATCGCGCGGGCGGTGCACGATTCCTTGGCGCGCCGCATCGTCTCGCAGATGAGGCGAGTCGGCATCTCCCCACCGATCGTCTTCGCGGGCGGGGCCGCGCGGAACCCCTGCCTGCGCCATCTCATCGAGCAGGATATCGGTCAAGCCCTCGTCGTGCCCGAGGCGCCGCAGCGGATCGGAGCCCTCGGAGCCGCGATCCTGGCCGCGGAGGCGAGCGCTTGAGAGAGTCCTCTGCTCGCGCATCCGCGCATCGCGCACAGAGATGAAGAGGCGGGTTGGAGCAGCCCAAGAGGGGCCGCTTGTGCTACAATAGACCGCGTCTTCGTAAGGCGCTCGCTGTGAAGACCAACCAGGAGGTCCCGCTATGGCACCGCGATCTCTGCCCCGAGCGAGCGGATCCGCCGCGCGCCAGATTCCCGCGATCCTGCTGGCCGCTCTCTGGCTCGTGGCGACGCCCGTACTCGGCCAGACGCGCCTCTACCTTGCCGAGTATCAGTACAACAATCCGCGGCTCAAGACGATGCTCCTCGACGGCTCCTCGGTCCAGGAGATCTTCACGCCGCCTCTCTCGGAATGGTTGCTGGTCGGGCTGGACTACGACGCGACAGCGGGCAAGATCTACTGGACTCACGGAAGCCATCCGGGCACGATCCGTCGCGCCAACCCGGATGGAAGCGCGGGACAGCTCCTCTTGACCGGCCTCAAGTATCCTCGGGGCGTCGCGCTCGACCCTCTGGCCGGGAAGATCTACTGGGCGGAGGCGCCTCCCCAGGGAAACGCGATGGGCCTGATCCGCCGGAGCAACGCGGACGGCACCGGGCTCGAGACCTGGTACGCTCTCGCGCCGTACGACCCCAACCTCTCCTATGTGGGCAAGCCGATCGTCGATCCTCTGAACGGCTATCTCTACTTCTGCGCGGCCAACGAGATCCGCCGGGTCAAGCTGGAGGGCCCGGGACCGGCCCAGACCGTCGTTCGGGGACTCAACACGACGACGGCGGTGGCTCTGGATATCGCGAATGACAGGATCTACTTCGTGGACGGCAACACCAACACCGACATCCTGGGATGCGCGCGTCTCGACGACACCGATTTCGAGGTCCTGGTCGATCTCTCGCCTGGGGCGTTCGGCAGCAGCGGCCTCTACGATCTCAGGCTCGATCTGGCCGGGGGAAAAGCCTACTTCACGGACGAGATCGCGAAGGTCGTTCGCAGGTGCAACCTCGATGGATCGGGCCTCGAGGTGATCTATACGAGCCCTGCGTCCCTCGCCCCGACATCCATCTCATTCGACGCGGATCCCCTGCCTCCCGTACAGGACTGCAACGGCAACTCCATCCGCGATCTCGATGACATCGAGAGCGGCACGAGCGAGGACTGCAACGGAAACGGGATCCCCGACGAGTGCGAGGCGAACGCCTGCGAAGCCGTGACCTACGGGATCGACTACGGAAGCGATCCCGGACCGACCGGTCGCGTGTTGAGCGGCGATCCGTCGACAGGGTTCGAAGTCTTCCAATCCTTCGAGTTCGTCACCCTCCCCGAGGTTCCGGGACTGAGTCTCGTCGAGATCATGCTGGATGGGTGGAATGTGAACTACCACCCGGCCGGTTTCCGCGCCACCCTCTTCCCGGACAACGGAAGCGGATTCGCGGACGAGACCCGGCCGCTGGCCTCGGCGGACTTCCGGTTCCGTTTCAGTCCCAATACGGTCGTCTGGGTCGGCGGCAGAATGACGGCGTTCCTGCCCGCGGGGCAGTACTGGGTTCGGCTGTCAGCCAACGATCCCGCCTACTACGCTTCGGTCAACGTAGGGTTGAGCGGACCGCCGTCCATCTCCAGACGCCTGAGCAGCGGCGAGCTCGTGCCATCGACCTACTCCATCGCCCTGCGGGTCCGGTTCGCCGATCCGGCCGGAGTCTCCGCGCCGCCGGAGGGCAGGCGCGTCGACCTACGCGTCCGACCGAATCCTACCCGA
>VGJL01000318.1 GCA_016867495.1 Candidatus Eisenbacteria bacterium
GAGCCGCCCGTCCTCGGGACTGTCGATTCCGCGCGCGCGCGCGGCAACCGCGATCGCCCGATAGAGCGCCCCGGAGTCGATGTAGGCGAAGCCGAGTCTCTCCGCCACGAGTCGGGCGCTCGTCGTCTTTCCCGTTCCCGCAGGGCCGTCGATGGCGAGAAGGAAGTGGCGCCTCATGACACCGACGCTCCCAGTTGCACGATCCGGTCGATGAAGGTCGGGTCGGAGCTGGCGATCGGCCGAACATCCTCGATGACGACGGGCGCCTCGGCCGCGAGCCCCGCGACGATCCCCGCCATCGCGATTCTGTGATCGCCGCAGGGGTCGACCGCCCCACCCTTGAGCCTTCCGGCGCCCTCGATCCGAAGCCAGTCGGGCCCCGCCTCCACCCCGCAGCCGAGGGCGCGCAGCATCGCGGCGGTGGAGGCGATCCGATCGGACTCCTTCACCCTGAGCTCGGCGCAATCGCGGATGACGGTCTCCCCGTCGGCCATCGCGGCCGCGACGGCGAGCGCGGGCACCTCATCGATCATCCTCGGCAGGAGCGGCCCGGCGATCGAGACGCCGCGGAGCCTGCTCGCCCGCGCGCGAACGGTTCCGGTCGGCTCCGGCCCCGACGCCTCATCGGGGACGATCTCTACGTCCGCGCCCATTCTCTTCAGGATCTCGACGGCGCCCGTTCGGCCTGGATTGAGCAGAACTCCATCCAATCGGACATCCGAGCCCTCGACAAGAGCGGCGGCGACGATGTAGAAGGTCGCCGCGGACGGGTCGGAGGGCACGATCCACTCGAACCCCTCATGCCGGGGCACAGGAGCGCGCAGGACGACGCGACCCGCTTCTCGATCGACGGGAAGGCCAAGCCACTGGAGGAGCCTCTCGGTGTGGTCGCGCGTCTCGATGCGCTCCTCGATGATGAGCTCTCCCTCGGAGAGACCGAGGCCCGCGAGGAGCAGGCTTCCCTTCACCTGGGCGCTGGGCGCCTCGGGGGTGTGGCGGATCGCCCGCAGGCGCCCTCCGCGGATCTCGATCGGAGGGAACTCCTCGTCCCGAAGCACGATCTCCGCCCCCATCTCGCGCAGCGGCCGGGCAATCCGCCGCATCGGCCGTCGGTTGAGGGAGGCATCCCCCGTCAGGACGGCGCGGACGGGATGGCACGCCAGCAGGCCGCTCAGCAGGCGCATTCCCGTCCCCGAATTCCCCATCCTGAGGGGAGCCGCCGGGGTTCGAAGAGATCCGGTCGAGCCGGAGAGATCCCACCCGGTCGCGGCGTGGTCGATCCTCGCTCCCAGCTCGCGAAGGGCCCGCGCGGTGGCCACGCAGTCCGCTCCCGGGTTCGGATGGATCAGCCTCGATCGCCCTCGCGCGATGGCCCCCAGGATGAGCGCGCGATGGGTGAGGGACTTGTCTCCCACGGGACGCAGGACTCCACGCAGGGGGCGGCCAGGTCGAACGACAATCGCGTGCTCGGTCCGAACGCTCATTCCGAGCTTCCCGCGGGGGGGCGCTCCCTCGGGTACGATCCCAGGATGCGAAACCACTCGGTTGTGCCGCTCAACTCCTCCAGGGCATCGCGCACGACCGGGTCGCTTCGGTGTCCCTCGATCTCCAGCAGGAGGACGGCTTCGCCGGCCCCCACTGGCGTCCGGCGAGGTTCAACCCAGAGGAGGTTGATGCGACGGCGGACGAGAGTCTCTGTCAACTCGTGCAGCCGGCCCGGGCGGTCCGCGAGCAGAAGAAGGCATGATGTCTTGTCCTCGCCGGAAGGGGCGGCGTCCGCGCCGGCGAGGACGAGGAAGCGACGGAAGAGGAGCGGCTCGTCCTCGAGCCCTCCCTGCTTCCACACAAGGCCGGCGGCGGTCTCGAGCGCGCCGTATCCGAGAACGGCACCTCGACGCGCGATCGCGCGGCCGATCCCATCCTCGACCGACGCCGTCGGGATGAGCCGGATCTGCGAGGAGGCCTGCGCCACCCACCGCGAACAGACGGACATCATCCCCGGACAGACGAAGACGTTCTTCACGCCTCGCGCCTTCGGACGGGCGAAGAGCCCCGCGCGGCGAACGACGTAGAACTCTGCGAAGATCC
>VGJL01000319.1 GCA_016867495.1 Candidatus Eisenbacteria bacterium
CTGCGTTGACTCCTGTTCAGGAGGGATGGACCTGATCGAGGTCCTGCAGGAGTGCGCCGCCAGGGAGGAGAGCCGCGTATGAGCCTCTACACGCCCCATCTGATGCGCATCGAAGAGGTCCGCAGGGAGACGCCCGATGTGAAGAGCTTCAAGCTCCGCTTCCTCGATCCCGCGGTCGCGGAGCGCTTCACCTTCCGGGCCGGGCAGTTCGGCCTCTACTCAGCGTTCGGGGAAGGGGAGTCGACCTTCTGCATCGCCTCCCCGCCGACCTGGCGCGACCACATCGAGTGCACCTTCCGCGCGGTAGGCAAGGTCACGGACGCACTCTCCAAGATGGAGGAGGGGGACGTGATCGGCTTCCGCGGACCGTACGGGAACTCTTTCCCGATCGAGTCGTTCGAGGGGAAGGATCTCCTCTTCGTGATCGGCGGGATCGCCTTGCCCCCTCTGCGCTGCGTCATCTGGAACGTCCTCGACCTTCGCGACCGCTTCGGCGCGGTGCGGATCGTCTATGGGGCGCGCAGCGTCGCCGACCTCGTCTACAAGGACGAGCTCGAGATGTGGGAGGAGCGGCCGGACGTCGAGCTCGTGACGACGGTCGATCCCGGCGGAGAGACGTCGGACTGGAAGGGGAAGGTCGGGTTCGTTCCGACCGTCCTCGATCAGGTGGCGCCGCCCTCGAAGAACTCCCTCGCCTTCGTCTGCGGCCCGCCGATCATGATCAAGTACTCGATGCCGATCCTCGACAAGCTCGGCTTCGCCCCCACGGAGATCTACACGACTCTCGAGAATCGGATGAAGTGCGGGGTCGGCAAGTGCGGGCGTTGCAACATCGGCGGCACATACGTCTGCAAGGAGGGGCCGGTCTTCACCGCCGAGGAGATGCTGGCTCTTCCGATGACGAGCGACTACTAGGCGCCTGGAGGCCTTCGGCATGTTCTCAGAGCGGCGCGAACAGGCCATCCGCTGGATGCTGCGGGCTCACGAGGGGCAGGTCCGCAAGGCGGAGCCCGAGGTCCCCTACATCGCCCACCTGATCCACGTGGCCTTCATCGTCCAGGAGGCCGGCGGAGGGGAGGACAGCGTGATCGCCGCGCTTCTCCACGACGCTCTCGAAGATACGGACGTCACTCCCGAGGAGCTGGAAGGCGCCTTCGGCCCCCGCGTGACGGCGATCGTGCGGGAGGTCTCGGAGGACAAGACCCTTCGCTGGGCCGATCGCAAGGCGAGGATGATCGAGCAACTCCGCAAGGCGTCGCCCGAAGCCTGCCTGGTCGCCGCCGCCGACAAGATCCACAACCTCGAGACTCTGACCCATGCGCACAGGAGCAGCGGCCCCGCGATCTGGGAGAGCTTCCGAGGGGCGCCGGAGCCGACGCTCCGTTTCTACGCGGGGACCCTCGAGGCGCTTCGCGGGAGGATCCCCGAGATCCTTGAGGGGAATCTGGAGAGGGCCCTCGAGACCGCGCGCCGGTTGATCCTCGGCTAGGTGCCGTTCTCGGGCCGAGGCGGTTCGGGCAGCGCCGGCGGCCAGCGTCTCGCAAAGCCGCAGCGGAGGCTTGACGCAGCCCGCGGGGTGGCCATAGCCTCCACAACCTAGTCGTCAGCGATACGGATCGTACCGCGATCCGTCAGAGACAATCGGGCGGCGGTCGCGTCCCTGGCCTTCTGGGATGCGGCGGGAGGGCGGCAGCGTGGGCGGCTTCTTTGGCGTGGCCAGCAGGCAGGATTGCATCGCGGACCTCTTCTACGGGACCGATTACCACTCGCACCTGGGAACCTCCCGCGGCGGATTGGTCGTCCACGGCAAGCAGGGGTTCAAGCGCAACATCCACGACATCACGAACTCCCCGTTTCGGACGAAGTTCGAGCCCGACCTTCACAAGCATATCGGCAACATGGGCCTTGGCGTGATCAGCGACTTCGAAGACCAGCCGATGCTCATCGAGTCCCGCCATGGCCGCTATGCCGTTGTGACCGTGGGGAGGGTCGCCAACCTCCGCAAGCTCGCCGAGGAGATCCTGCGAAAGCAGGCGGTCCACTTCAGCGAGATGAAGGGGAACGAGTTCAACCAGAC
>VGJL01000320.1 GCA_016867495.1 Candidatus Eisenbacteria bacterium
GCTCTGGTTGCAGAGCTCCGGTCAGACCGTCGGTGGGTGCGCGTTCGGGAGAGAGGGGACGCTTACCTCCGGCGGGGCGCGCTCGTGGAAGAGCGCCCGATTCTCGGCGCCGGTTCTTTTCCTGTGAGCGAGAATCTTATCGACGACCTCCGGCTCGGTGATGACCGAGACCAGCTGGAGCCGCGCGCCGCAACGGGGGCAGAGGAGCGGATCGACCTCGAAGACCTTTTTGGGGAGCCTCGCCCAGCTCGCGCGGCGGGAGGTGGGAGCGGGTGTGCCCGCTTCGCCCGGCGGGAGGGAACCGGCGCGCGGCTCGGCCCATTTGAGGCGACGAGACGAGCGTGTGCTCCTCCTGTCTTCCTCTCCCGTGATTCTCTTTCTCCAGATCTTCCCGGCTCGGTTGGCGTAGACACCATAGTAGCGGACCAAGTGCTGCCCACGGTCGGGTACCTGAGCGACCACGGCGTGGACGAAGTCGAGGGGATCGAAAACGATCTCGGTCTTGCCCGTGCGCGGATGGGGAGGGGTGCGGAGATGGACGCGATCTTCCGAGTCGATCTCCACCTGGGAGAAGGCGAGCGGGGGGCGCGCGAGGGAGCGGGCGAGGCGTTCGAGGCGGGGTTCGCCGGGCGGGAGAGGCTCTCCGGCATGCACCGAGAAACCGGACCTCCGCCAGGAGAGGAGCGAAAGGAGGAACTCCTCGGAGAGCCGCTCGGCCTCGTGGAGGCCGATGAGCAGGAGAAGCCGAAAGAGCTCCTCGACGAGGGACGTGTCGGGGAGGGAATCGGTGAGAAACTCCCCTCCCGTCTCCACGCTCCTTCACTGACCAAGGCGTGGAGGTGCGGATGGAAGTTGGCGAAGGAGCCGAAGGTCTGCACGGAGGCGACCACGCCGGGGAGGGCTTTCGGATCGTCGGTCTGGGCGGCGAAGCCGCGGCGGATCGCCTCGTAGGCGGAGCGGGCGAGCAGACCGAGGAGGCGACGCTCCCGCTCGAAGAGCCCGCGCAGCACGCGGGGGATGGTCAGGACCCAGTGACGATGCGTAGCCGGAAGGAGGATCTCCTCGCTCAGCTTCTCGGCGAGGAGAGCGGCCCTCTTGGCCTGGCAGCTGGGGCAGAGGTTCCGGGTCCGGCAGGAGAAGGCGAGAAGGTGCTCGCGCCGGCAGGAGGGACAGCGGATCCGTGCGAAGCCGCCCACGAGCCTCCCGCACGCCAGGAACTCTTCCACCGCACGAGAGACGACGGGGCGGAGCGGCCCGTAGCGGTGCTCGAAGCGCTCCTCGTGGACCCCGACGTACCGATCGAAGTGGTGTTCGATGAGTTGGTAGAAGGCCGTCCGCTCGGGCCTGCGCGGGCGGTAGGCTGGTCCGGATTCGCGGACGCGCCAGGCTGGATGCGGGGCGATCCGACGGCGGATCGGATAGAGGCCCGAACGTCGTCGCGTCGCCGAAGGGGCCATGACCGATCCCTCCCGGGAGGGCTCGGTGCAAAGGCCGCGCCAGGACGCCCCCGGTCCCGGCAGCCGATCCAACATCCCCGGACTCGATCTTCAGACACATCCCGAGATCCGGCGAGGGAGAATCCGGGCCTACGCCGGGATGTCGCGCGGAAATGGATGGGAGGTGTGTCGAGCGGTGTCGGGGCGAGCCCCGGCATCCCGCCATCGGCCCTGCAGACGCCAGCTTGCCCGGCAGCCGGTCCCCGCCAAGCGATACCGAGTCTGTCAGCCGCCCCCCCGGGCTTCGAAGAGCGACACTCCGCCTCCCCGGGCAGGACTCGAACCTGCAACCAACCGGTGAATGGTCGACCGGTTCTCGCGAACCGAGCGGCCGCGGAATCAGAGACGATCCGGTCTTCTCGCGGAGGCCGCACCGCCTCTCGCTCGCGCTCCTTCTTTCCCTCTTCCTCGCCCTCGATCTCCTGGTCTCAGGAACAGCCTGGTTCCTTGCCCTTTCGGCGGGCGCGGGTTCCTTCCGGCGTGTCCTCGAGGACGATCCCGCGGGAGAGAAGCTCGTCGCGAATCCGATCCGCCTCTGCGAAGTTCCGGCTCTTCCTCGCCTCATCGCGGCGAC
>VGJL01000321.1 GCA_016867495.1 Candidatus Eisenbacteria bacterium
CCGCGCGCCGAACTGGATCTTGAATGGGCCGGGCGGCAAGGCGTATCGCCCCCACTGGGCGTTCTGGGTGAGCGCGGTGACGGGAACCGCGTTTCACCCGGAGATCGGGAAGGCGCCGGGCAAGGATCCGAGCATGCTCCTGGGCGCCCTCGTCAAGGGGATCGAGGATCGCAAGTGGGGTGGACATCGTCCCGCGGCCCTCCAGGTCGCCGACGAGGAGACGGCGGCCTTGCTGCGGGACGCGCTCGCCGGGACCGACATGCGCGTCGATGTGAAGGAGTCGCTCGAGGCGATCGACTTCTTCAGGTCGGAGCTTTCGAAGTCGCCGATGGTCAAGGACGATCTTCCCGGCATGCTCGAGGCGGCGGACGTCACCCTCGAGCAGGCGCGGGCCTTCGCCGACGCGGCCGCCCTCTTCCATGCCGCCGAGCCCTGGGACGGGCTCGATCACTCGGATCCCATCGAGATCGCCTGCCCCCTCGCGAAGAAGGGTCTCTCGCTCGCGACGGTCATGGGGTCGGCGGGGATCGAGTACGGCATCGCCTTCTACGAGTCGCGCGAGCAGTACGATTCGCTCAGCGAAGGGGGATCGAGGGACGCGATCATCCGCCTGCAAGGCTACTGGTCGCTCACCTTCGTCGCGGGACACGATCTGCCGATCCGCGACCACGATCTCTGGGAAGATCACGGCTTCGCCTTGGCGCGCGAGGACGCCTATCCGTTGGCGCTCGGGCTGGGTCCGGCGCGCCGGGTGCAGCGCCCGGATTCCAAGACCCTCGCCTACTTCGAGGCTCTCCTGCGGGCGCTTGCCGTGGCGACCGATGACGAGATGGACTCGGGGCGGTGGGAGAAGACCGTCGCGACATCGATGGGCCCGACCAAGGTCGCGCTGTCGCTTCCCGACCTGCTCCAGCCGCGCCCGCGCGAGGGGCGGCGGGGGCCTGTCGCGACCGATCACCGAGCGCTCGAGGTGATGATGGCGGGATTCCAGCGCTTCGCGGCGTCGCAGGAGTTCGAGTCGATCGAGGATTTGAATGCTGCGCTCAAGAAGAGATTCGCCGGCAAGACAGCGGATGAGATCCCCTCTCAGGCCGCGACGCCGGCGGAGCGCGCGCAGGATCTCGCCTACAAGGCGTTCGACGCGACGGGGAGGATGCGGATCAAGTTCGCGCGGGAGGCGGTGGCCATCGATCCCGAGTGCGCGGACGCCTATGTGATCCTCGCGGAGCGCGCCGGCAGCCTGCGGAAGAAGAAGGCTCTCTATTCCCGTGGGGTGTTGGCGGGGCAGAGGACGACCGAATCGCTTCTGCGGGGCGGACTCGACCGGATCGAGTGGGCGGACATCCGCTGCCGTCCCTACATGCGGGCCCGCATCGGGCTCGTCGATGTCCTCGTGGCGCTCGAGGAGACCGAGAAGGCCGTCGAGCTTCTGAGCGACATGATCCGTCTGAGCCCGGAGGATCGCCAGGGATCGCGCTATCGACTGCTCCCGCTCCTGATGAGGCTAGAACGCGACACCGAAGCGAAGGCTCTGATCGATCTCTTTCCGGAGGACGGCATGCCGCTCTGGCCGCACGCGTGCGCGCTGCTCGCCTTCCGCAGGGACGGCGACACGCCCGAGGCGAAGCGGTTTCTCTCGATCGGCCTCAAGGCGAATCCGCACCTGTGGAAGTACCTCACCGGCGCGCACGCTCTCCCCGAGGAGCTTGCCGAGACCTTCCCGCCGGGGAGTCGCGAGGAGGCCGAGCTGATCGCCATCGACCTGGCGCCCGTCTGGCGGAAGACGCCCGGGGCGGTGGAGTGGCTGCGGGCCTGCGCGCGGGAGAGGAGCGCGAAAGGGGGGAAGGGGCGGGTGAAGGGGCCGGCGCGCGGGCCGCAGGGCAAAAGCGGCGGCAAGGGTCCGCGAAGGAAGCCGAAGGGGCGGACGCGGTAGAGGCATTCGACTGGAGAGGACGACCTCCCGTAGCACAGCTCTTCTCCAAGGACTGACGGAGGGGCCGGTTCAATCCCGCTCGGAGCTGATTGGGAATCCGATTGAAAGTCAGCCCCGCC
>VGJL01000322.1 GCA_016867495.1 Candidatus Eisenbacteria bacterium
TCCCTCGCTAGGCTGCTCGCGATCGCGATCGGGGGGCTCGCCGGCCTTTGGCTCGCGCCGCTCCTCGCGGCGGGGAGGTTGGGGGATGCCCTTGCCGGCGCGGTCGGCGTTCTCCTGGCCGTCTGGCTCATCGGCCGGGGCGGGGATCCGACAAAGGTCGCGCCTCCCTTGGCGCTCGCGATGGGGGCGGCCTGGTGGCTCCTCGAGGGGCTCATGCTCCGCAATCGAGGGTAGTGGACTGCGGCGCTTTCTCTGGAAGGGGAGGTATCGCGCGAGGTGGTCGAGCGAAGCGTGTCCGTGACGAACCAGCCCGGCATCCATGCTCGGCCCGCGGCCCTCTTCGTCAAGAGAGCCGCCCAGTTTCGAGCCGAGGTGTTCGTGAGGCACGGCGATCTGACCATCAACGGCAAGAGCATCATGGGGGTGATGATGCTGGCGGCTGAAACGGGGGCCCTCCTGACGATCTCGGCGGATGGACCCGATGAGGTCGAGGCCGTCGAGGCCCTGGTCGATCTTGTGCACGGGGGATTCGGGGAGCTGAAGCTGGGGGCGGGCGAGGAGAGACCCGGATGACCAAGCGAGCAGGCGAGACACGCGGAGGGGAGACGATCCGCGCCCACGGCGTCCCCGCGTCGCCGGGCCTGATCGATGGGCCGGCCCACGTCGTTCACCACGAGGAGGCCACCTTCGAAGAGAGGAAAGTGGCGGCGCGGGGAGTCCGCGGGGAGATCCGCCGCTTCCGCGTCGCGGTGCGCAGGGCGCGGGACGAGATCCAGGCGATCAAGGAATGTCTCATCGTCGATCCCGAAGATCCCGGCACCAAGATCCTCGATGCCCACCTGATGATCCTCGACGATCAGGTCGTCCTGCGGGAGGTCGTCGCCTTGATCGAGCAGGATCTCCTCGACGCCGAGTCGGCCGTGCGTCGCGTCTTCCGAGGCAAGGCTGCGACGCTCGAGGCTTCGGAGACGGACTACTTCAGGAGCCGCGCCATCGATCTCAAGGACGTCAAGAAGCGGATCCTCCGACAACTCGGAGCGGACCAGGGAGATCCGCAACGCCTGCCGCACCATCCCGTCGTTGTCGTCGCGCGGGACCTCACGCCGAGCGAGACCGCCCTCTTCGATCGCGAGAGGGTCCTCGCGTTCGTGACCGACCATGGCGGGCCGACCTCCCACGTCGCCATCCTCGCGCGCAGCAGGGGAATTCCCTCGGTGGTCGGGCTGCGCGAACTGGCGGGACTGATCCGGGAGGGCGATACGATCCTCGTGGACGGATCGGCCGGGGAGGTGATCGTTCGCCCATCCCCTGCGGATCTGCAGGAGTTTCGCAAGAAACAGGCGGCGCGGGATCGTCGCGCCCGCAGCCTCCCGGCCCTTGCCGGGAAGCCCTCGACGACTCTCGACGGGCGGGAGGTCGTCCTTCAGGGGAACATCGAGAGCCCGGAGGACGCGGCGGAGGCTTACGAGGCGGGGGTGGAGGGAGTCGGGCTCTACAGGACCGAGTTCCTCTTCATCCGAGAGTCGCGCCTGCCCGATGAGGAGACGCAGCTTCGCACCTACCGCCAGGCGGTCCGCCGGATGCGCGGAAGGCCCGTGACGATCCGGACGATGGACCTGGGAGGCGACAAGCTGGCCTCCTACCTCGGCACCACGCGCGAGGACAATCCCTTCCTCGGCATGAGGGGGATACGCTTCTCCCTGGCCCATCCCGACATCTTCCGGCAGCAGATCCGCGCGATCCTGCGCGCCGCGCAGGCCGGCAGCGTCCGGATCATGCTCCCCATGGTCAGCTCCGTGGAGGAGCTTCGGCAGGCGCGGCGCATCGTGGGAGAGTGCACGGCGGAGCTCCTCGGAGAGGGACACGCGGTGCCGGAGTCGGTGCCGCTCGGGGTGATGATCGAGATTCCCGCCGCCGTCGCGATCGCCGATCTCCTCGCGCGCGAGGCCGACTTCTTCAGCATCGGATCGAACGACCTCATCCAGTACTCGCTTGCGGTCGATCGCGGGAACGAGACGATCGCCCATCTGTACGATCCGTTC
>VGJL01000323.1 GCA_016867495.1 Candidatus Eisenbacteria bacterium
GATCCTCCCTTCGGCCTCCTCGCCGAGGCGGTGCAGGCGTCTGTCTTCATGGCCCACCCGTACCACTGGCCCGTGATCGGGTGGATGACCGATCTCGAGACGATGACGCGCGCCGACCTGATCGCGTACTACAGGGCGTTCTACAGGCCGAACAACGCGATCCTAGTCGTCGCGGGGGATATCGTACATGACGACGTGATCCGTCTCGCCCGCCGCCACTTCGGCGGGATCGAGCCCGGTCCGGAAGTTCCGGACGTCAGGATCGAGGAGCCTCCGCAGCGCGGAGAGAGGACGGTGACCGTTCGCAAGGAGGTTCAACTCCCGGGGCTCATCGTCGCCTATCGCGTCCCGGGATCGCTGCACGAGGACGCGCCCGCCCTCAACATCGCCGAGTACATCCTCTTTCGCGGTCGCAGCAGCCGGCTCTATCAGCGCCTGATCTATCGGGATCAGCTCGCGACTGATCTGAGCGGAGGGTTCTACCTGCGTCGCGATCCCTCGACCTTCTCGGTCCGCGCGACGGCCCGTCCCGGCGTCGATCTGGAGCGGCTGCGGCACGCCGTCCAGGAGACGATCGAATCCTTCGAATCCGCGCCGCCGGCGAAGGATGAGATCGAGAAGGCGCGCAATCAGCTCACGTCCGACTACCTGTTCGGGCAGGAGCACAACTTCGATCTGGGCGCGGGACTCGGAGCGGAGGAGTGCCGCTCCTCCTGGCGGGACTTCTTCGCGTTCCACGATCGGTGCCTGGCGGCGACCGCGGAGGATGTCTCTCGGGCAGCGACCGCCCACCTGAACGAGAGAGGGAGGACCGTCGGCCTTCTGATTCCGGAAGGGGGGCGATCGTGAAAGCCGCGACAGGTTTCGACGATCTTGGGGACCGGACACGGACGAGGCTCGACAACGGCCTCGTCGTCCTGGTACTGGGGCGCCGCCATCTGCCGATTGTCTCGGCGACCCTCCTCTCGCCGGCGGGCATCGCTCACCAACCGAGCGGCCTCGGAGGCCTGGCCAACTTCGCGTCGCAGCTTCTCCCTCTGGGGACGGGACGGCGGAGCGCGACCGAGCTTGCCGAGGAGATCGACGGATTGGGCGCCAGTCTCTCGAGCGGCTGCGACTATGACTTCGCGACAGTCGAGGTCGCGGGACTGGCGCGGGATCTCGGGAGGCTCATCGAGATCCTCGCGGACGTCGCCCGCCGCCCCGCCTTCCTCGAGGAGGAGATCGAGCGCAAGAGGTCCCAGCTCCTCGGGCTCCTGGAGAAGAGGGAAGACGAATACCCCGGCCTGGTCCGCGACCGTTTCTTCGAGATGGTGTACGGCGGCCATCCCTACCACAGGAGGAGGGAAGGGAACGCCGAGTCGGTGAAGTCGATCGCGAGGAGCGACCTGGTCGGGTTCCATGAAGGCGCCTACACTCCCGAGGACTCGATCCTCGCCATCGTGGGGGATGTCGATCTCCCCGGCGCGATTCGCCTCGCGGAGGAGGGGTTTGGCGGTTGGCGAGCGTCGCGAACGGCTGCGGGTCTCGCAGAAGTTCAGCCCGCCCCGGCAGAGCGCCGCGTCGCGACCATCCAGAAGGAAGTCACGCAGGCCTACATCCGGATTGGGAGCCTCGGCATCGCTCGCGACGATCCGGACTTCCACGCTGCCGCGATCACGAACTTCGTCCTCGGAGGAGCCGGGTTCGGGAGCAGGCTCATGAGGAATCTCCGCGAGGATCGCGGTCTGACCTACGGCGTCTACACCAGCTTCCAGCCGCGGAGGCGCCGCGGGTACTTCTTCGCCGCCATGCAGACGAAAGTGGAAACGATGAACGAGGCGGTCCGGGAGATTCTGCGCGAGTGTGAGCTGCTCTCAGGGCACGGAGTCACGGAGGAGGAGCTCGCCTGGGCCAAGCGTTTCTTCACGGGAAGCCTCCCGCTGCAGCTCGAGACGAACGACCAGCTTGCGCAGAAGCTGCTCGAGCAGGAGTTCTTCGGTCTCGAGGACCGATTCTGGCTGCGGGATCTGGAGAAAATGGGCGACGTGA
>VGJL01000324.1 GCA_016867495.1 Candidatus Eisenbacteria bacterium
TGGCGAGATCCTGAAGGGGTTGCCGGCCGGCCGGTCCGTGAAGATCATGGCGCGCATGCGGAACATGGATCTGCCGGAGGGCAAGGAGGTCCGGAAGCTCACCGTCCGGGCCACGATCGACGATCTGCGATCCTACGGGGACGGCCGGCTGTCGGAGGAGCAGATGCGTTCGAGGATCGAGATCAAGGAGTCCTGACGCTGGACGGGGTCGGCCGCAAACGGCGAGATCATCAGTTCGGGGTGGAGGCGACCTGGGGGTCCGGCTGGCGAGAGCCGGGCCCCCGAATCTTGTCGGGGTCGGCCGCGTCCATCGGGCCTATGAGGCGGGGAGCGGGTAGGGCTTGATCCCCGCTCTCAGCAGCCGACGCTCGTGAAGTCGCATCCGGAGGAGGAAGTCGGGATAGTCGCGCCTCCGAGGATCGGTCCACAAGGCTTCGGCGATCGCGCACAGCCTGGGGAATGTCATGGTTCCAAGATGCTCCCAATCCGGGATGCGCTCCGTCCAGACGCACGCCTGGCCTCCGAGGACGAGATCGGGGTTCTCGATGGAGGAAGGCGCCGGCTCGAAGGCATAGGCCGCCTCGAGATCGACATCCCGCGGGAAGGCCGGGGGAGCGGCGTCGCGGGGGCCCTGGTACGAGTCGAGATAGCAGTGGCCGGTAGGACACATCACGACATGGTGTCCCCCCCGGGCGGCCGCGATGCCTCCCTCGATCCCTCGCCACGACATGACGACGGCGCCCGGGGGCGCGCCGCCCTCGAGAATCTCGTCCCACCCTACGGGCGTCCGTCCCAGATCCCCGACCATTCGCGCGACGCGCCGGACGAACCAGGATTGCAGATCCTCCGGCGTTTCGAGCCCCTCTCTCTCCATCCGGGCACGGCACTTGGGGCACGCGGCCCAGCGGTTCTTCAGGACTTCGTCTCCTCCGATGTGGATGTACTTCCCCGGGAAGAGCGACGCGACCGCGGAGAGGACTTCCGTCACGAAGTCGAGGGCGTCATCGCTGCCGGCGCAGAGGACATCCTCGAAGATCCCCCAGGTCGCCGGGACAGGCAGGACTTCCCCCGAGCAGGAAAGCTCCGGGTATGCCGCGAGCGCGGCTCGGACATGCCCGGGCAAGTCGATCTCCGGGACGACCGTGACGTTTCGGGTGGCGGCGTGGCGGATGACCTCGCGGATTTCCTCGGCCGTGTAGAGGCCCGCGTGTGTCGATCCGTCAGCCTCTTTTCTCCTCGATGAGATCTCCGCAAGCCGCGGCCGCCCGGGAACAGGAAGGCGCCATCCCTGGTCATCGGTGAGGTGCCAGTGCAGCCGGTTCAGCTTGTGTTCCGCGCACCACTCGATCGCTTCGCATACGCGCGCCGCGGGGAAGAAGTGCCTCGCCACATCGAGGTGGAGTCCTCTCCAGGAGAATCGCGGCCGGTCCTCGATCAGGAGGCCCTGAAGGACGAGTGGGCGGCCGCCGCCGGAAGCCGCGACCGGGCCGGCGAGGTCGGGGCGATCGGATCGAGCCGCGAGGACCTGCTGGAGCGTTCGATGGCCGTAGGAGAGTCCCGCTTCCGTCAAAGCCTCGATCAGAATGCCGCTCGATCCGGCGCGCAGCCTGTACCCCTCATCGCCGAGGCCGATGCCGTCGGAGACGATGCGGGAAGTTACGCGTGAGGGCGCGAACTCGCATGACTCTCCGGTGAGAACGACGCGCTGAGGCAGGGGGATCACGGGCGGTCAGTTTCTCCAGAGACGAGGCATCCTGTCCCATCCGACCAGGCTCGCCGAGACGCGCCAGTAGCCGAAGTGGCCGGCCTCGTCGATCGGGCGGACATCCTCGATCGCGAATCGGATCGTGTGCGGGCCCGGCGTCAGGTGATCCGAAAGGTCGAACTCCATCGGAAGGACTTCCACGCCCGGGCACCAGCCGCTGCGGCTGTAGTCGGAGGACCAGCTCCCATCCGTCCAGCGCGCGCAGTAGGGATTCCGGTCGCGGAAGCGCCGGCAGTCGTCGCGCCACGGATGGACGCGGGCG
>VGJL01000325.1 GCA_016867495.1 Candidatus Eisenbacteria bacterium
TCGCGTAGATGAACTCGGCGTCCGATTGCCAGTGGAGAACCGCGGTCCCGTTCGGCTCGATCCGATAGAGAAGCGCTTTCTTCGTCTGCTGGCGCCCTCCTCCATTCGTCCCCGGCTCCTCGCTCCCCGAGCATCCGGCCCAGATCCTCCCCTTCTCGTCGAGATGGAGAGCGCCCACTTCGGCGCGTGGAGAATCGAAGAGAACGCGCGCATTCCCCTTCTTGTCGACCGACAGAAGGAGACCCGCCCCCTCCCCGCCGAGGAGAAACCGATCGTCCTTCCGGTCGTAGAGGATGCAGAGCACGTTCGTTTCCGGAGAGTCATAGAAGAGCTCCGCGTTCCCGGAGGGGTCGATCCGATAGACTTTCCCTTGCTCACCGGTCGCCGCGTACAGGTTTCCCTTGTCGTCGAACGCAAGATCCCACACGTAGCGCTCCGGACTGTCGAAGAACGTGCGCGCGTTTCCGTCCCGATCGACGATGTAGACGATCCCGTCCGGAGAAGTTCCCGCGTAAAGGTTCCCCCTCGCGTCGAGCGCGAGCGAGAGGATATCAAGCTCGAGCGAATCGAAGAGAAGGACGCTCTTGCCGGATCGTTCCACCTTGAAGATTTTTCCCTGGTCCCCCGTGCCGGCGTAGAGGCCGCCCCGCCCGTCCGGGAGGAGCGACCAGACGTAGTACTCGGAGATCGTGCCCGCCGGCTCGAAGCGCGGGGCGAGCTCGAGGGACCCGAGCGGTCCGATCGTGAGATCCGTCGGCGTCCCCTCCGCGGCGCTCTCGCGGCCGGACACGTCCCAACGGGCGGTCCTCACCGCCCCGGGCTCGCCGGCCAAGAGGAGGACTCCGACCCCGGCGAGGACGAGAAGCTTCGTCTTGTTCATCGTTCGACTCCCTGTTCGAGAGAGCGGCGGCCTCACGGCGCCGCACGATCCACGACGATCGGAAGGGAGCGGCATCCGGAGACGAACGCATCGACGCGAATCGTCTCCGAGGCGAGCACGCTCCCCTTCACGTAGTTGCCGTCGTCCGCGTGGAGGTCCGTCCCGAGAACGGCGAGCCTCGAGGCGGGAAGGCCCGGCATCTCGCGGCCGTCGACCGTCACGCCTTTCGCCTCGCTGAAGAGCTGCACGAACACGCTTTCGTTCGTCCGCATCTCGCGGAGAATCCGGACGAGCCCGTTGATGTCCTTCGTGGCGAACCGGTTCGGCGCGCGCTTCGAGTCCCAGTCCTCCGAAAAGGCCGCGTCGCACGCGCGAAGAAGGAGCTTCCCGTCGGGGAGATCGGCGGGGAGCGTGACCTCGAAGCGGCGCGTCTCCGTCTCGTCCTGGTAGTAGCGGAGCGTGACCGCGCCGCGCACGGTTTCTCCCGGACGAAGCCGGCCCTTCTCGATATCGAGCCGCTCGATCCGCGCCGAGCGACGCCCGTCCTCCACAGTCACTTCGGCGCGCACGCGGTTCACCCTCGGCCGCGCGAGGTTGTTGCTCGCGAGAACGCGAAGCGGGACGAGGATGTCGTCCTCCATCTCGTCGAGGACCGAGGCGGACGAGTAGACGTTCTCCCGCTCGAGATCGTCCGCCCCCTCCAGATCGACGAAGAGACGCATGCGGACCGTGTGCTCGCCGATCGCGCGCTCTCTGTGCACCACGGAGTTGCGGACCGCCCACGAGACGAGGAGCGGCGTGAGCCGTTTGTCGTCCATCGCGTCGTAGCGGTACTCGCGCCGGCCGAACCCGGGGGACGTGACGGTCACCTCGATCGGAATCGTCGGCGGCTCGATCCCGAGGCGCCCCGCCACCCCCGCGCGCCGATCCTCGAGGAGCGCGCCGACCGTCTCCAGTGGGGACCCGAGCTTGAACGAGACGGCGAGGCTCGGGATTCGCGCGTGGACCTCCGCCGAGACGAGCGGGAGGTTCACGCTCCCCGCGTGGAAGAGAGGATGGCCGAAGGCGAGCACGCGGTCGTCTTCCACCCACGTGATCGTGCCGACGCCGGTGAGCGAGGCGTCCCCTCCGA
>VGJL01000326.1 GCA_016867495.1 Candidatus Eisenbacteria bacterium
CGGGCCAACGCCGGATTCGAGTACGAGCTGGCGGAGCGAATCGCGTTGCGCGCGGGCTGGTACTTCCGCTACGACCAGGAGCGCTTCTCGGCGGGAGGAGGGTTGCTTCTGCCCACGGGCCTGGGCAGCGGGCTACAGGCGGACTACAGCTACACCGAGAACCATGAGCTTCCCGCCGTGCACAGGGTCTCGGCGAGCGTCCTCTTCTGACGCCGGGATCGACTGTGCCCCGATTGCGGCGGCCGCCGCCTAGCCCAGGCGCCGGCGCAGCTCCGTCAGCTCGGTCTTGTCCTCGGCGAAGACGACGATGCCGATGATCTCTCCGCTGTCGCCGATGACCGGCGCGCGGTGGACACGAATCGTGAAGGTCTTGCCGCCGAAGGGGACCTGACGATCGTAGTCGATCCTCTCCCCCTCGACGAGGACGAGCCGATCCATCTCGTCGAGACCGTCGACCCACTCCGCCGGGAAGAGATCCTCGTTGCGCCTGCCGGCAAGCTCGATCTGAGGGACTCCGCAGTAGTCGGCGAGGAGCTTGTTGCCGAAGATGAATCGTCCCGTCCTGTCCTTCAAGTAGACAATCCCAGGGCAGTTGTCCAGAAGAGCGCGCGTCTCGAGCTCGCGGGTTCTCAGATCGTCGAGGAGCGCCCGCTGCTCGAAGGCGGCTCCGACGGCCGCGGCGAGGACGGTCAGGGTCTCGATCTCATCCGGCTTCCAGATTCGCGCCCGGCGCGTCTCCTCGAAGGCAGCCACTCCATCGTGGCGCCTGCCGATGCGAAAACGGGCAAGCAGAGCGCTCCTGGCGTCGGTCTCCGGCAGCCTGCCCCCTTCCCTCTGGACCAGGAGAGGAATCTCCTGCAGATCGAGGATCCCCTCTTCCCGAAGCTTCTTGAACGAGGGCGGGAGGCCCTTGATGGCGATCCCCCGATAGGAGCGCGACCGGCTCTGCTGCCGCGCGGCGCACCACTCGAGCGCGCTCTCGGCGAGCGCCCCATCCCCGGAGGTCCGGAAGACCTGCAGCCGCGGGACGTCGTGGAAGAGCCCGACCCGCTGAAGGACCTCGACGATCTTAGGGTCTGACGCGGGGGCGAGGAGCAACTCCTCGTAGATCTCGCTGTGGAACTGCTTGAGCCAGAGCTGATAGCTCAGGCCGGATGATCCGGTGGATGGATCCTCCTGCGGCCCAACAGGCATGGGTCTCGATGCCGTATCACGCATTCGGGCTGGTTCTCTGCTCATGGTTCCTCCCCCGCGCCGGATGGATTCAACTGCCAGATCGGCACTCTCGGCCTGGCGACTGAGAGAATCCGCTCGGGCGCAGGCGGCGAAGTTTCCACGCCTCCGGATGTCTCGTGCTAGGATCCCCCGAAGCGGGGAGGAAGGATGGCCATGCGCGTCTTCATATCTGCGGACATAGAGGGAATCGGCGGGGTCGCGACGTGGGACCATGCGCGGACGGATGGAGCGGATCACCCGCGGGCGCGCCAGTGGATGACCGATGACGTGAACGCGGCCATCGAGGGGGCGATCGAGGGAGGCGCGGAGGAGGTGGTCGTCCGCGATGCGCACGGCCGCGCGCGCAACATCCTCTGGGAGAAGCTGCATCCTCGGGCGCGCCTCTTGAGCGGATGGGATCCGTCGATCGACATGCTCCTGGGGCTCGATCGATCCTTCGACGTCCTGTTCCTGGTCGGATATCATCCGGGGCCCGCGGTCCCCGGGGGCGTCCTCTCGCACACATTCACATCGCGGATCATCGATCTGCGCATCAACGGGAACCCCTGCAACGAGGCTGTCATCGCCGCCCTGCAGGCAGGAGAGCTCGGGATACCGGTGGGACTCGTCACCGGCCAGGCGGAGTTGCGCGACGAGATCGCTCCGACGATCTCCGATGCGGTCTTCGTCTCGACGAAGAGGGGGTTCGCCTACCAGGCGGCCCTGCTGGAGCCGATGGCGGAGTTGCGGGAGAAGATCAGGGAAGGGGCCAGGGAGGCCGCCTCCCGCCGCGCCG
>VGJL01000327.1 GCA_016867495.1 Candidatus Eisenbacteria bacterium
GACGACGATCCAGATCACCTGCGACGGGTCGAAGCCCTACGAGCTGCTCGGCGTCGAGACGGGGGTCCCGTACTTGAGCGGCGAGATCATCCCCAAGGGGAGCAACAAGTACGATCTCCGGATCACGCTGGAGGAGCGGTCCGAGACGGGGATGTTCGTGCAGCGGATCGCGGTCCTGACGAGCGATCCGAAACAGCCCAAGATCTTCCTCCAGGTCCAGGGCCACGTCCGCGGGTGAGCCTTGCGACGAGCGCTTCTCGAGACGATCGCCCTCGCCGTCCTCGCGGCCGCCGCCGCCGTCGCCTGGAACGCGGGCCGCGCCGAGAGATTCCCGACAACGCTCCCGGCCGCCTTCTTTCGCGCCGACTCGGGCGCGCGGCCGATCCTGACCGCGCAAGCCGGCAAGCTCTACGCGGAGGGGGCGATCTTCCTCGACGCCCGCGCCCCTGACGAGTATGCCGAGGGGCAGATCGAGGGAGCCTTGAATGTCCCGGTCGAGGAGTGGCGCGAGCTCTACCCGGAGCTCTCCTCATGGATCTCCGGCTCGAAAGTCATCGTCTACGCCGATCCGGATCGAGTCGAGCGGGCGGACGATCTCGCTCGGGCCCTGCTCTCCCGCGGAGCGCCCCGGGAGTCGCTCTTCGTCTTGATCGAGGGGATCGATGCCTGGCGCCGAGCGGGACTTCCCTCGGCCGAGGGGGAGGATCGAGTCCTCGGCTCCGGCCTCGGATCGGACGAGGAGATGGAGCCATGAGATGGCGGGCCGCCATCCTCTGGCTCCTCCGCCTGGGACTCTGCGCCCTCTACATCTTCGCGGCGGCGCCGAAGCTCGCGGATCCGTGGGCCTTCGCCCGCTCGATCCACAACTTCAAGATACTCCCTGACGGGATCGTGCCGGAGCTCGCGCTCTGGCTTCCTCCCTTCGAGGGTCTCGCCGCCCTCGCGGTTCTGACGGGGCTCTTCTACAGGGGAGGACTGCTGGCGATCAGCGGGATGTCGGCCGCCTTCGCGGCAGGCGTGGCGTCCGCGATGGCTCGGGGCCTCGACATCGACTGCGGCTGCTTCGGGGAAGCCGCCCACTCTCGAGCGAACCTGCCCCACCTGCTGCTCAACCTGGCCAGCCTCGCAGCGGGGATCGTCCTTCTCGCAGCATCCGCGCGCAGCGTCCGAAGGCATCCGACGCCCGCGCGATCCCCTCGTCGCTGACATCCAGGTGAGTCACCGCCCTGAGGGCGCCGGGGCCGAAGGGAACGATCCGGACCCCGAGGCGCGCCATCTCCGCGCACCACTCCTCCGGCCTTCCGATCTTGACTCCGATGACCAGGATGTTCGTCTCGACCGACGCCGGATCGACCGATAGCTCCGGCAGCGCGGCGACGGCGCGAGCGAGATCCCTCGCCCTCCTGTGGTCCTCCGCGAGACGCGAGCGATGGTTGTGCAGGGCGTGGAGGCATCCGGCCGCGAGGATCCCGACCTGTCGCATTCCTCCTCCCAGCCTCTTGCGGACGAAACGGGCGCGGGCGACAAACTCCTCCGCGCCGCAGAGGACCGATCCGATGGGCGCGCCGAGCCCCTTCGAAAAACAGACGGAGACCGAGTCGGCCAGGGCGGCGTAGCGCGCCTCCGGGACGCCCGACGCGACCGCCGCGTTCCAGAGCCTCGCTCCGTCGAGATGGACTCTGAGACCCGCCTCCCTCGCAACCCTCGCGGTCGCATCCATCCCCTCGAGAGGAAGGACCTTCCCGCCCGCCCGATTGTGGGTGTTCTCGAAGACGAGGAGGGAGGAAGCCGGGAAGTGGACGTTCGGCGGCCGCAGTGCCGCGCGCAACGTGTCGGCCGCCACCAACCCGCCCTCGCCCGGCAGCGGATGGACCTGGACGCCCGAGACGACCGCCGGGGCCCCCGCCTCGTAGAGATAGACGTGGCTGCGCTCCTCGAGGAGGACTTCCTCTCCGGGACTGGTGTGGACGGCGATCGCGGCCTGGTTGGCCATCGTCCCGCTGGCGACG
>VGJL01000328.1 GCA_016867495.1 Candidatus Eisenbacteria bacterium
AGCGCGGGCACGGGGTCTTAGGATCGGTCGGATCGGCGCTCAGCTCATCGGCCCGGAAGCGGGCCTTGCACTCCTTGCAGTCCACCATCGGGTCGGTGAAGTTCTCGACGTGGCCCGACGCCTCCCAAACCCTGGGCGCCATGAGGATCGCCGCGTCGAGCCCCTCGATGTCGTCCCTGAGCTGGGTCATCGAACGGAACCAGAGGCGCTTGACGTTGTTCTTCAGCCGCACGCCCAGGGGCCCGTAGTCCCAGCAGGCGTTGATCCCGCCGTAGATCTCGCTGGAGGGAAACACGAAGCCGCGCCTCTTGCAGAGGGCGACCACCTTCTCCATCACCTTCTCCATGCGTCCTCCCCGCTGGTAGATCGACAAGAATACGTTAGACTCTAGCCTCTTCGAGAGCTTTCGTTCAACGCCGGTGGTGGGCGCCCGTTCTGGGGGGCCTTGGATGCGGCTGCTGCGCCTCATCGAGGGCCCCGGAGGAGAGGCATGCTCGAGTTCGCGATCGCGATCGCCCGGGAAGCGGGCGAGATCCTCATGAAGAGCTACGGTCAGATCGAGCGGGGGGCGGTCGGCTACAAGGGATGGCGGAATCTGGTCACCGAGACCGATCTCGCTGTCGAGGCGCACCTCGCCCGGCGCATCGCCGAGGCCTTCCCCGCGCACGGCATCCATGCCGAGGAGCGGGTCCGGCGCGAGCCCGCGCCGGGAGAAGAGCACCGTTGGGTGATCGACCCTCTCGATGGGACCACCAACTTCGTCCACGCCCATCCCTTCTTTTGCGTCTCCATCGCCCTGGAGAGATCGGGCAGAGGGGTCGTGGGGGTCATCTACGCTCCTTACCTCGAGGAGCTGTTCATAGGGGAGGCGGGGAAGGGAGTCACCCTCAATGGCAACCGCTGCCGCGTCTCGGAGGAGGGGGACCTATCTCACGCCCTCCTGGCAACCGGCTTCGCCTACCGTCAGGATGAGCTGTCGAACAGCAACCTCGAGAACTGGGCCCGTCTCTCTCTGCGCGCCCGCGGCCTGCGGCGCTGCGGCGCAGCAGCTCTCGATCTGGCTCATGTCGCCTGCGGGCGCTACGACGGCTTCTGGGAGATCTACCTCTCTCCTTGGGATGTGGCGGCCGGCGCCCTCATGGTGGAGGAGGCCGGGGGCCGCGTGACCGATCTCGCCGGAGGGGATCGATGGCGCGACGGATGGGAGATCGTGGCTTCGAACGGGCCGCTCCACGAGGAGATCAGGAGCCTGCTGACCGGACCCGGGCCCAGGATCGACGAGACCTAGCCTCTCCTTGACCTCCTGCCCCAGAATGTAGGATCCTTTATGGACTCTGGAAGTGGAGGGCCCATGTCTCAAGCCTCAGGGCGCGTGGCCGCGTCGTGACGCGCATCGGGACCTGGCTGATCGCATGCTGTCTTGCGATCGTCTCCGCGGGACATGCGTCCAGCATCCACCCCGCCCTCGGCGCCCTCATGGAGCGCCCCTCCGCCGAGGCGCCTCTTCCGGTCTGGGTCTTCTTCGCCGATCGAGGCCATCGTTCCGAGGCGGAGCGCGCCGAGGCTCTGCGTGCCGCGCAGGATGGAATGGGCGAGAGGGCGCTGGCCCGGCGCGCGCGCGCGGGCTGCCCTCTTGCAGACGATGCGGACCTGCCCCTCCGGAGGGAGTATCGGGAGACTGTCGAGCGGCTCGGGACAATCAGGCATGAGAGCCGCTGGCTCAACGCGGTCAGCGCGTGGCTCACCAGCGACGCGATCGAGCGCGCCGCGCTCCTTCCATTCGTCCTCGAGATCAGGCCGGTCGCTCGGGGGATCACATCCGGCCTCGGCCCCGAGCGGGCCCCCGACGGCAGGATCCTGGAGCGACCCGATCCCGCGCGAGGGCCCCTGCGGATGCGCGCGCGCCCGGACGATCCCTACGGATCCTCGCGCGCCCAGCTCGGCGAGATCGGCGTGATCGACGCCCACGACGCCGGCTACGCCGGAGCCCGCGTGCTTGTCATGATGCT
>VGJL01000329.1 GCA_016867495.1 Candidatus Eisenbacteria bacterium
CTGTCGGCCGACACGGCCGGCATGGACACATTCCGCTACCACAGAAGCCGGCGCATGGTCGAGCGGGCGCTCGCGCGCCGGAGCCTGGACGTTCCCTACCTCCTCCAGAAAGTGGCGCGGGATCTCTGCTCGAAGGAGGTCGATCCCTACCCGCTGCCCTACGAGGGTTTCCCTCCCGGCAATCCATCGGCGGTCGGCTTTGTCGACGCGACGAACACGATCAACCGGCGGTTGACGGCGTCGGCGGGCGCGATCCAGGGCGTTCTTCCGGGGGAGGATCCTCTCCTCTCCACCTTCTACGCCATCGTCGGACAGCCGATCGTCACGATTCCCCTGCCGGTCTGGGTCGCGGCCGGGGCGACGCCGCCCGAGCTGGACGGCCCGAGCACATCGCCCCTCTGCGACCTGGCGCTGCAGCGCAAGGCCGAGGTCTACAACTACCCGTGGAACGGTTCGTACCTCAACACCTACCTGATCCGGGGAGCCGACGGGACGGGATGGCTGCCCCTTCTGGAGAAGATCGAGGAGCGGATCTACTCCGAGAGCGCGATCCACATCTCCGACTGGCGCGCGCACGGGGTCGATCCCGGGGAGATGTCCGCCGCCCAGGCGCGGATCGCGTCGGAGGCCTTCCGCGACTACTCCGGCGATTCCGGCGGACCCGACTTCCGTGTCTCGCTCGCCGCCCATCCCAATCCGATGCGGGAGGGGGCCACCATCCGTTTCGACATCCCATCTCCCGTGCCGGGAGGTCTGCGGGTCGATGTCTATGACGTCGGGGGACGGAGGGTCGCCCGCCTGGAGTTCGACGAGGCCTCCATCCTCCGCTCCGGGACGACCCTGTGGGACGGACGCGACCTGGCGGGCAACCGGGTCCCTTCGGGGATCTATTTCCTCCGACCGGACCCCCAGCGGCGTTCCCGGCCATCCTCCATCGTCGTAATACGTTGACGCGAAACAGACCGGAGCCGGCGCACGGGAGGGGCGATGCGCCCGCCGATCATCCGGTAGCCGTCGCGACGCGGCTTTTGCGTCGGCTGATGCGGCAGAGTATCATTGATGTGGGCTCGATGGCCGCGGCCGGGGAGTTGATCCGAGGAGTCCGGACCCCGGACAGGCGCGCGGGCCCGCTCGCCGCACGGTAGAGGCAGGACAAGCACCTCGGCCACGCTTCGACGGGCGGTTCATCCGGGAGGAATATTGGCGGTCCTGTTGTTGCTGCTCGCCTTCGTCCTCTTTCTCTGGGGACGCGAGGCATGGATCCACCAGAGGGCCCTGCGCGCCCTGCCGATCCGGATCCACGTGAACGGCAGCCGCGGCAAGTCATCCGTCACGCGGCTGATCGCCGCCGCCCTTCGCGAGGCCGGGATCACGACCGTCGCGAAGACGACGGGATCGACCGCGCGCCTCATCCTCCCCGACGGCAGCGAGGAGCCGATCATCCGGATCGCGACCCCCAACATCTGCGAGCAGATCGGCGTGCTCGACAGGGCGCGCCGCGCGGGGGCCCGCGCCATGGTGATGGAGTGCATGGCGGTCCGCCCCGATCTCCAGAAGGTCTGCGAGGAGCACGTCATGCGCTCCACCATCGGCGTGGTCACGAACATCAGACCCGACCACCTCGACGTCATGGGCCCCACTGTCGATGACGTGGCGGTCGCCCTCTCGTCGACCCTTCCGCGCAAAGGAGTCGCGATTCTCGGCGACGACCGGTACGCCGACACATACAGCGCGGTGGCTCAGGCGCGCGGGTCGGTTTTCGTCGTCGCCCGACCGACCGATGTCGAGCCGTCCGCAATGGAGGGATTCAGCTACATCGAGCACGAGGAGAACGTCGCCACCACCCTCGCGGTGACGCGCCGGCTGGGGGTGGCCGATGAGATCGCGCTGAGGGGGATGTACCGCGTGGTTCCCGATGTCGGCGCCCTCACGCGAAGCCTGATGCAGCACAAGGGCTGCCCGATCGAGTTCTTCAACATCTTCGCGGCGAACGATCTCG
>VGJL01000330.1 GCA_016867495.1 Candidatus Eisenbacteria bacterium
TATCCAACTTCGTGCCAGAAGCCGCGCGCATGGCTATCGCACGATTCGCGCGGAAGTTGCGCTGCCTGATGATGGTGAGGGAGACGGGTCTTCGAGCGTGGGGCATGTGACACGCGATCCGGCGAGTTTCAATAGCGAACAACGCCTGTTTCTTGTTGAAACGGAGTCGAGTCGACGCGCTTGATGGAGCCGCCAAGGAAACCTAAGCTCGGTCGCGGAGGGAGAAATGTCGCTGAACTACTCACTCGGCGAAGAAATCGACGACATGGTGCTGGACCTGGTCCAGCGCATCGGACCGACCTCAAGCCCCAACTTGATCCGCGAGATCGCGACCACCGCGTTCAAGCTCGTGGAGGACGGAGCGACCCGCGGCGAACTGAAGATCATGAACAGCGCGATGAAGGAGCTTCGCCATGCCTTCCGGCTGTTCGCGCCCTACCGATCGCACAGGAAGGTCAGCATCTTCGGCTCCGCCCGAACGGCCCCGGAGAACGCCGAGTACGGGATCGCCGAGGCGCTCGCCGGTCTGCTCGCCCGGTCGGGCTTCATGGTGATCACCGGCGCGGGCCCGGGCATCATGGAGGCGGCCAATCGCGGAGCCGGAGAGGAGAGCAGCTTTGGCCTGGCGATCCGCCTGCCGATCGAGCCCGAGCCCAATTCCTACATCCGCCGCGCGGACCGGTTGATCAACTTCAAGTACTTCTTCACCCGCAAGCTCGTGTTCATCAAGGAATCGGACGCCGTGGTCCTCTTCCCGGGCGGATTCGGCACGATGGATGAGCTTTTCGAGCTCTTGACGCTCCTGCAGACCGGCAAGTGCGATCCCAGGCCGGTCATCCTGGTCGATCCGCCGGGAGTGGGTTACTGGGAGAGCTGGCTCGTCTTCACGCGCGGCCGTCTGGCGGAACGGGGATACATCGATCCCGATGATCTGGCGTTGCTGAGCAGCACGTCGGACCCGGAAACCGCGGTACGGGAGATCGACCACTTCTATTCCAGATACCACTCCTCCCGATTCGTCGGGGAGCGGCTGCTTCTCCGACTGAGGCGGCCGCCGGAGGAGCGCGAGCTCAAACAGTGGAGCGCTGAGTTCCGGGACATGGTCGCCGAGGACGGGATCGCCTTGTGCGAGCTTCCCAACGAGGATCGCGAGGATCCACTCCTCAGGGGCCTTCACGGCATCTCCATGTTGTTCGACCGCAAGAGCTTCGCTCGCCTGAGGAAGCTGATCGACGCGGTGAACGGCCCTCTGGATCCGGTCCCGCGCAAGGGACACACGGGGGTAAATCGATGATCCCATTGGTCCTGACAGTCGCCGGATCGGACTCCGGGGGCGGAGCGGGAATCCAGGCCGACATCAAGGCGATCCAGGCGAACGGCGGATACGGCCTCTCCGTCCTGACTTCCATCACGGCCCAGAACACGCAGGTGGTCGCCGCGAGCTTCGATCTCCCCCTGGAGATCATCGATGCGCAGATGGCTGCCGTGTTCGATGACTTCCGGATCGATGCCGTCAAGACGGGGATGCTCTCGAGCCCCTCGATCGTCGAGAGCGTGGCCCACGAGCTGCGCGAGCGAGCGGTGGAGCGCCTCGTCGTGGATCCCGTCATGATCAGCAAGAGCGGCTTTCGTCTTCTTCACGAGGATGCCGTGGCTGCGCTCCGGAAGGACCTTCTGCCGTTCGCCCTCCTCGTCACGCCCAACCGGTTCGAGGCGGAGCTCCTCTCGGGAATCGAGGTGAAGGGAGAAGCGGATGCCAGGGAGGCGGGTCTGCGGATCTTGGAGACGGGGTGTCGGGCGGTGCTCGTGAAGGGAGGGCACATCGATGCCCTTCAGTGCATCGACTACCTCGTGACGCCGCGGGGCTTTCGAAGCTACCCCGCCGACCGCATCGAGACCAGGAACACGCACGGGACCGGTTGCACATACTCCGCCGCGCTTGCCACCTGGCTGGCCCGCGGGCTGCCGATCGAGGAATCGGTCGCGCGCG
>VGJL01000331.1 GCA_016867495.1 Candidatus Eisenbacteria bacterium
GCCGACCGGGGCATGCTGCTTCAACTCGATCTGCGTCATTGTTGAGGGCGATGTCTGTTTCGAGAACGGCGGGCTCTACCTGGGCGACAACACAGCCTGCGGGCCGGGTGTTTGTCCCGCCGTGCCGACCGTGAACACGACCTGGGGGAAGCTCAAGGCCGGCTTCCGGTAGAAACGAGTTGCCGACCGCAATCGGCCGCGCGATGGGAGGCCGGGGCTGTGAGTGTCCGACTCCGGACCGCTCCGGTCTCCCACCGCCAGAGTCCTCTTCGCTCTACCGCTGCGCCTTCTCGATCCTGGCCCAGGTATCCCGCAGGGTCACGGTCCGGTTGAAGATCGGCCGGCCGGGTCCGGAATCCCGAGTGTCGACGCAGAAGTAGCCGATGCGCTCGAACTGATACTTCTCTCCCGGCCGGACCCCGCGCATCGATTCCTCCATGCGGCAGCCGGCCAGGATGACGAGCGACTCGGGGTTCAGGAACTCCTTGAAGTCCCTTCCTTCCTTGTCGCCGCTAGGATCGGGGCGCGTGAAGAGGTGGTCGTAGAGCCGGACCTCCGCCTCGAACGAGTGCGCGGCCGAGACCCAGTGGATCGTCCCCTGCACGCGCCGGCCATCGGGCGCCGAGCCGCCCCTCGACGCAGGGTCGTGCGTGCAGCGGATTTCGGTGATCGCCCCCGTGGCGGGGTCCTTCGCCACGCCGGTGCACGTGACCAGATAAGCCCCGCGCAGGCGCACCTCATTGCCGGGATAGAGCCTGTGGTACTTCTTGGGAGGCGTCTCGCGGAAGTCGTCCGCCTCGATGTAGATCTCCCGGCTGAAGGGGACGCGGCGGACCCCCAGCTCCGGCCGCTCCGGGTTGATCGGGATCTCGAACTCCTCGACCCTGCCCTCTGGGTAGCTCTCGACGACCAGCCGGATCGGGCGCAGGACGGCCATCGTCCGGGGAGCGTTCTTGTTGAGATCCTCGCGGACGGCATGCTCCAGCAGGGCGATGTCGACGGTGCTCTCGCGCTTGGCAAGCCCGATCCTCTCCATGAAGACGCGGATCGCTTCGGGCGTGTAGCCGCGCCTGCGCATGGCGCAGAGCGTCGGCAGCCGGGGATCGTCCCACCCGGAGACGTGTCCCTCGGTCACGAGCTGGCGCAGGCGGCGCTTCGAGGTGATCGTGTAGGTCACGTTCAGGGGCGCGAACTCGATCTGTTGGGGCCTCTCGTCGAGGTCGATCTGGTCGAGGAACCAGTCGTAGAGGGGTCGATGGTCCTCGAACTCGAGCGTGCAGATCGAGTGGGTGATCCGCTCGATCGCGTCCGACTGCCCGTGGGTCCAGTCGTAGGACGGGTAGATGCACCAGGCGTCGCCGGTTCGGTGATGCGTCGCCCGCCGGATCCGGTACATGACCGGGTCGCGGAGGTTCATGTTGGGGGAGGCCATGTCGATCTTCGCACGCAGGGTCCTCGAGCCGTCGGGGAACTCCCCCGCCCTCATGCGGCGAAAGAGGCCGAGGTTTTCCTCCGCCGATCGGCTGCGATAGGGGCTCGGACGGCCGGGCTCCGTGAGCGTCCCGCGAGTCTCGCGCACCTCGTCGGCGGACAGATCGCACACGTAGGCCCTGCCGTTTAGGATCAGCTTCTCCGCCCACTCGTAGATCTGCTCGAAGTAGTCCGAGGCGAAGTAGAGGCGGTCCTCCCAATCGAAGCCGAGCCAGCGGACGTCCTCCTTCATCGACTCGACGTACTCGACCTCCTCCTTCTCGGGGTTCGTGTCGTCGAAGCGGAGGTTGCAGAAGCCGCCGTACTGCGCCGCGATCCCGAAGTTCAAGTGGATCGACTTCGCGTGCCCGACATGGAGATACCCGTTCGGCTCCGGCGGGAACCTCGTGTGGACGCGCCCTCCCCGCTTGCCATCGCGGATGTCCTCCTCGATGATCGCGCGCAGGAAATCGACCGGTGCTCCCGCTCCGGCGTCCGGGCTCATCCGGG
>VGJL01000332.1 GCA_016867495.1 Candidatus Eisenbacteria bacterium
CTACGCGATCAAAACCCCTTCCGGCCACTATGCGAAGATCCATGTCCAGACGATCTCGGGGGCGGCCGGCTCCCGCGCGATCACCTTCCGCTACGCCTATCAGGCCACGCCGGGTCTGATCCAGTTCTGATCGACAGCATGCGAGGCGGCCGGGATCGACTCCCGGCCGCCTCGCGCCGCCTGATCTTGGTCTCCGTCGTTTGCTTACGCGCGATCCTTGACCGATTTGGCCGGGCGCGGAGTCGGGGCGGCCGCGATCGTCCTCTCGATCACGAGATCCCCATCCCGGACATCGACGCGGATCCGCCGCTCCTTGGGGTGCGCGAGGATGTAGCGCGCCAGCGGATTCAGGAGCCTCTTCTCGAGCGTCCGGTTGATGGTGCCGGCCCCGCTGCGGGCGCACTCGTCGTCCGAGATGAAGGTCTTGAAGACCGAGTCGGTCACCTGCACGCCCCGTCGCCCCTTCTGGAGGCGGCGCAGGACCACCTCGACCTTGTAGCGGGCGATCTGGCGCACATCCTCCGCGGTGAGGGCGTGGATGACGATGACCTCTTGGAACGACTCGACGAACTCCTCCCCGAGTCTCCGAATCATCTTCTCCCGGATGCGCTCGTCGTAGCTCTTGGATGTCCGGTTGAAGCCGATCTCGTCGGTCGTGCCCGCTTCCTCCTCCGGGATCCGGCCCGTCGCGAAGACGATCGTCCGGTCGAAGGAGGCGCGGCCCCTGGCATCCTCGATCCACCCCTGATCGAGGATCTGCTGGATCATCCTGTGGGCGACCGGATGGGCATGCTCGATCCCGCGCAGGAGCAGGATCGAGTGCGGCCGGCGCCGGACGGGGGTCGTGATCATCCCCTCGAGGAGCAGGGAGGGCGGTCCCGGGTACATCGAGTCGGTCAGCCGGGAGGCCTCCTCCTCGGTCGTGACCATGCGCATGTCGATTGGCACGACCATCGATTCGTCGCCGTAGAGGATGTTCGCCACGGCATAGGCGAACTCGTTCTTGCCGACCCCGGGCGGGCCGATCAGCAGAAAAGACCCGTTGGGGCGCTCGGGACGGAAGTCGAGCTGGGTCAGCCGGACCCGCAGCGCGCTGCCGATCTTCTCGATCGCCTCGTCCTTGCCGTGGATCCTCTCCCTGAGGAGCGACTCGAGATTGAGGAGGACCTCGGCCGCCTCGCGGAGGCCGGCGGGACTCTGCCGCTCGGACGCTGCGGGCGCCCCCCTTCTGGTCTTCTCCCGCGTCTTCCCCGCGGCCTTGCCAGCCGCTGCAGGGGGCCTCGCGGGCCTCTTGCCCTTCTTCTTGCCTTTTCCGGCGGACGGCCTCTGTTTCTTCATTCTCCTACCTATCGGCCTGCGCAGACTCGGAGTGCACACTAACAGAGCAGGGCGGGGCCGTCCATCGACTGTGCCCCGGAGGGTAGGCGCGCCGCGCATGCGCGCGAGGGGGATCGCTGCTATCCTGGGGCCCGCGTCCGGGAGCGGTCCCCGAAGGCCGCAAGGAGGATCGATGAGCGAGCGGATCCGCAGAATCGGGCTTCTCACAGGCGGCGGAGACTGCCCCGGGCTGAACGCGGTGATCCGGGCGGTTGTGAAGTCGGCCGGCTACGACCACGGCATCGACGTCCTCGGCGTGGAGAACGGATACGCCGGTCTGATCCATGATCGGACCCGCCCGCTCACGACATCCGACGTCGGCGGAATCCTGGCGCGCGGCGGGACCATCCTGGGCAGCAGCAACCGAGACAACCCCTTTCGCGTTCAGGAGAAGGAGGGCGATCGCGTCGTCTACCGGGACCAGTCCGAACAGACGATCCGGACCATCCGCCAGCATGGCCTGGATGCCCTGATCGTGGTCGGGGGGGATGGGAGCCTCTCCATCGCCAACGAGCTTGCCGCGCTGGGCGTCCGGGTGATCGGCGTGCCCAAGACGATCGACAACGACCTCGCAGCCACCGATGTCACATTCGG
>VGJL01000333.1 GCA_016867495.1 Candidatus Eisenbacteria bacterium
TACGGCGTCTACACCAGCTTCCAGCCGCGGAGGCGCCGCGGGTACTTCTTCGCCGCCATGCAGACGAAAGTGGAGACGATGAACGAGGCGGTCCGGGAGATCCTACGCGAGTGTGAGCTGCTCTCAGGACACGGAGTCACGGAGGAGGAGCTTGCCTGGGCCAAGCGGTTCTTCACGGGAAGCCTCCCGCTGCAGCTCGAGACGAACGACCAGCTTGCGCAGAAGCTGCTCGAGCAGGAGTTCTTCGGTCTCGAGGACCGATTCTGGCTGCGGGATCTGGAGAAGATGCGCGACGTGACGGCCGCGCAGGTGCTGGACTTCGCCAAGCGCCGCATACGCCCGGAGTCGTTCGCGGTCGTCGTGCTGGCGGACTTCCGAAAGCAGGCGTTGGAGCTTGCTCGGGAGAGCTGAGCGATCGGCTCGCAAGCCCGATCGGAGCGAGGACTCGGCCCATCGCCCTAAGCCTCAGGCGCCCCTGCGAGAGCGGGCCGTCCGAGCCCAGGTCCTGCCACTGCGCGATTCGCCACGATGAGGATCCCTCGTCCCGCTCGAAGTAGACCCGGCCGCGCCCGCCGGTGACCGCGAGCGACTCGCCGCCGGCGTCCATGAAGAGGATGTCGATCTCCTCGATCTCCAGCTTCGCCCGATCCCGCCCGTTCGCGTTGAACCTCTCAGTCGCTCCAACCTTCCACCGGGCGCGGAGCGGTCGGAGCGACGCGGAGATTTCGTTGGCGAACCGCTCCTCCTCCTCCCGCTGCCAGAAGGGCGGGACCGAGGGATCGCTCTCCCGCTCCGAGGCGCAGAAGATGAACAGGAAGCCGGGCGCGAGAAGCGACCCATACCGATCCGGACGCCGGTCGAGGAGAGAGAACCGCAGGTCTTCGACAGCGCCCTCGGGAGTGGCTCCCCCTGTGATGCGATACGCCTCGGCCTCGATCTCCGCCCAGCCGCTCCGGAGCCAGTGGTCGGTGGCCCGGACGCGAATCATGTGCGTCCCCGGGATCAGTGACGACGCCGGCAGGGCGAGGCCCGTTCCCAGCAGGCCCTGCCGATCGGAGTGCCACGCGATCGCGTCCCCGGCCAGCGGGCCATCTTCGGGATCGTCGACTTTCGCTTCGAGAGCCTCATCCTCCGCCCTCTCCAGCCACACAGGTCCGGGCGCATCCTTCAGCCGCACGGATGGGGCCAGGTTCGGCGACCAAGTGATCCCGATCTCCGGCGCCGTCGAGAGGGTCGAGTCTTGGGCCCACGCAAGCGCCTTCATCCGATACGAAGTCGTCACTGTGTCGGCCGGAAGCCACTTGAGCGTCCATGGACCGACGTCTCGCTCACAAACCACCCTGCCGGCGGAGAGGATGCCCAGCCTGATCGGTGTCGCGCCTTCGACACGGAGGATGCATCGAACCGTGTCGGCGAGAGACTCCCCGTCCCGCGGAGCGATCCACGAGATCGAGAGGGGAGAGGCGTCGGGATCCTGACGCGGCGCCGATGTCCTGTCGGCGCACCCGGACAGCGCCGCGCCCAGGAGGAGCACGAGCGGCGCGAGCCATGGATGTCGGCGAGGCACGATGGGAAGCCCTCCTCCAGCGCTGCATCGACTTGATCGCAGTCCCACGTCCCTCGTAGTCGACGCTCGCAGGATGCGCAGTCGATCCATGGAAGCAGTTTGCGTGCCCCCGAGTCGGAGTGGATCTCGCAGGCCCGCGCGGGAGGGAACTCCTCGAATCGCCGCTCGTCACAGTGATCGCAGCGCCCGCATGCGGGCGCAGGAGGGGAACTCCTATCCGCTCGCCGGAGCGGAGTTCAGTTCCGCAGCGACGCCGGGGCCATCGAGAGAGAATCGAGCAGACCGCGGACACGGGGCGTCGCCGCCTCACCGGGGAATCTGCGGATGAACTCCTCCGCGGCGCGGCCGGCGGCCTGTCCATCTCCGATCCTCTGCGCGAGAAGGAAGATCAGATTCAACCTCGC
>VGJL01000334.1 GCA_016867495.1 Candidatus Eisenbacteria bacterium
ACATCGCGCACGCCTATCGCTCCGACTACAAGGTGATCTACAGCAACGGCGGCGGCGCCGCCCAGCTCGGCGGGACCGGTGACTGGGCCCTCCTGGTCGCGAACGCCTGCGCCTGCGATCATGGCCCGACGCCAGTCGAGACCTCCACGTGGGGGCGGATCAAGTCCAACTTCCGCAACTAGTCCGGCGTCCGGCCGCGCTTGAGGAGAGCGCGGCAAGCTTCGCATACCCCCGCCATGCCGACCGAGGGACTGCGTCGGCGTGGCGGGGGTCACGCTTCCCCCCGCCGGCATCCCCGCTTCGCGCGGTGTGGACCCGGAACCTGCCGCGGGGTATCGTGCGATGGCGATCCCGTGGAGGTGGATCCACGATGAACTGCCACGCGCGCCTGCTTGTCCTCTCCATATCGGTCGGCCTGTCCATCGGCCCCGGGACCGGATCCGGCGCGGCCGCCGCGAGCGGGACGGAGGACTCGGGGACCCCGGTTGCCGGCGCGATCCTCTTTCGGACGGCGCTCGAGGACCTCACGAGCCCGGCCGTCCAGAACCTGACCGGCATTCCGGACGATCTGCGGCGTCGCATCGGGAGCTTCGCTGAACGGGCGTCGATCTTCCGCTCGAGGCTCCCCGCTGGGGATGGACGGCAGGGGCCCGAGGCGTCGCTCCTGGCAAAGCGCAGGCGTCTCGAGAGGGATCTCTTCTGCCTTGTCGATGCCGCGGGAATCGAGATCCTGGCAGCCGACTACGCGTCCCGCGCGGTCCTCTCTTACGAATGGGAGGGGTTCAGTGATGGGCCGATGGCGGAAGCGGCCTTCGCCGAGCAGTTCCTCCGCGAGCATCCTGCGACTCCGATCCGCGGCTACTTGAGCCTCTTCATAGTCCACAGGGTCCGTTGCGCGATGGAGACGCGGCGCGGCGACCCAGGGGACCAAGCGGAGCGCGAGACCGTTCAGTCCATGTACAGGTTATTTCTCGAAGCGGCCTTCAGGGATCCGGATCCCCTCATCCGCATGACCGCCTCCGATCTGGAGGGCCGGCCCTATCTCTACATCGAAGACGGAGGGTCGGAGCGTGACGGAGTCCCATCGGCCTCGATCTCTCGCGACGGCACGCGCGGCGATGCCGCCGATCTTGGCCTGCTGGGGCCGTCCCTCAGTCTGCGGCAGGCCCTCGACATTGCCGAGAAGGAGGCGGAGAAGAGAGGCGCGGCGCTCTCGGGGCAATACATCAACTCGATCGCGCTACGCTACGATGAGGATCGGAAGGAACGCTACTGGCATGTCCAGTGGATGTGGGCCCAACCGAAGCTGGGGATGGAGTACGGCCTGCGCATCTACATGGACGGGGAGATCATCCAGGCTACCCTTGGACCCTAGGACGGTACATCTCTCCTGCCGCAGGCGGTGGGCGCTCGTTGCGGCCCTCCTGATCGCTCTTTAGAGCGCCGCCTGGACGACCCACGGCCGGGCGACCGGGCGAGCTTCGATTGGATGCGGTTCGACGTCTACCTCCGCTGGTCGGCGGAGGAGCGCCCGGGCTCCAGATGACAGAGTGCGGAGGGCGCGGGAAGCGTGATAGGGAGAGGGAGATCGGCATGGAATCCTATGTGACGGAACGGGACATCGACGCCAAAACGCGCCAGTGGGTCGAGAGGATCCGCCCCTACAACCAGCACAAGATGAAGCTGCGGGCCGGCAAGAGCGCTCTGCTCGTCGTCGACATGCAGTGTTTCTTCCTGGAGAAGGGCTCGCCCACCTTCACGAGCGGCGGGCTCGCCATTCTTCCGACCGTCCGCGGGCTGATCAGGGCCTTTCGCAGAGCCGGAAGGCCCGTCATCTACACTCGGCATGTCCACGATCGCAGCGGAGTCGACCTGGGGCTGATGGGTTGGTGGTGGGAAGGCAAGTGCATCGAGGGAAGCCCGCAGAGCGAGA
>VGJL01000335.1 GCA_016867495.1 Candidatus Eisenbacteria bacterium
CCGCTCCCCTGCGCGACCAGGACGTGCTGGAGAAAGTCGCCGAATCCTCTCGAGCGAGCGCATCGCCGGGCCAGGGCGAGGAGGTTGAGCGGCGCCGCATTCTCCTCTCCCTCGCGCCCCGCCCTCGACTCCGCGAGGCTTCCATGGAAGAGCGTTGCCTCTTCGAGCCGCTCGACCCCTGACACGCGCATGCGCCGCTCTCCGTGGTAGGCCCCTCCTCCCCTCGCGGCGGTCCACCGCGACCCGAGGGCCGGTGCCGAGACGAGGCCCGCCACGATCTCCTCGCCGACCTCGATCGCCATGAGGGTCGCAAAGATCGGGATGCGCCGCGCGAAGTTCGCGGTGCCGTCGATCGGATCCAGGATCAGTCGCGCCACGCCGGCGCCAGGACTGATCCCCCGCTCCTCGCCGTAGACGCCAAGCTCCGGATGGCGCGCCTGGACCAGCGACCGGATCGCTTCCTCGATTTCCTCATCGGCCGCCGTGACGGGCGTCCGATCAGGTTTCTCCCGAACCGGGAGCGACGGCGCTCCAAACCAGCGGAGGGAGATCTCGTCCGCGCGATTCGCGAGATCATTGAGAAACGGAAGCCACCCCGGCTCCTTCGTCACGTCCTCGCGCCTCCCGGGCGGTTCCCGGCGAGCTTGGCGAGGAAGTCCTCGCGGCCGGGACAGAAGATGTCCACCATGATGAATGGCTCGTCGCCCAGGCACGCCGCGCTGTGGGGAACATCGCTCGGGAAGCGCGCGAAATCCCCTTGCCGCACGGCCTTCTCCTCGTCGCCGACGCGCATGAGCGCCTGTCCGCTGTAGACCACCCCGATCTGTTCGTGGGAGTGCGCGTGCGTCGGCACGGCGCATCCTGGGAGAATCGTGGTGAGAACCATCATCATCTTCTCGCCGGCCAGGCCGGTGATGATCCTGGTCTCGACGCCCGGCATCTGCGCGATCTTCGGCGCAGCCTCCGGGTCGGGGAAGAAGCCTCCTGCCGCATCGCTCATCTCAAACACCTCCTGTCGTGCCCGCGAGGCGCCCTCATCTGCTTCCTTGAATCCCCGCTCCGCGCGGGGCGATTCCGATGACAAACGGGATCCTCCATGCCGTCTCGATCCAACCCTTCTCGAAGAAACCGGTCTCATACCCTCCCAGGATCTCCAGCGAAGTGCCGCCGATCCCCACATAGAGCTGCGCTTCTGGCCCACCCTCGAGATGCTGCGCGCACACCAGGTCGATCGGGAAACCGAGGAGGATCTCATTCAGGTCGTGCATCGAGAAGGGCGCGCGGGAGAGGATCAGGAGCGGGCGCCCGGACGCGTCTTCACCCAGCGCGGCCTCGCTCCACTTTCGAGGTTGCTGCGCCCACCGATTGACACCCGGCCGTTTCACGAGTCTCAGATTCTGGACCACGTCAGCGTACTCCCGCCCGATCCGCTCCAGCGTCACTCCGGGCTCATCGAGATCGAAGATCCGGAACGGGGACAGGCCGGGCAGCTTGGGCTTGAAGGCCGCTACCGACTGGTACTCGTTGACGCGGGGGTTGTTCAGATGCTCCCCCGACCTCATGTATCCGACATGTGTAAGATAGTCGATATCGAACATCCCGGCGTTGATCGCCGCGACGAGACCCCTCCGCTCGCACCACTCCCGCGCGGTGTGGTTGACTGCCGAGTCCTCCTCGCTCGCGCAACAGATCCTCAGCTCCCAAGCTTGGGGATCGACGCGGAGGATCACGATCTCCGACTCTTCGCCCGGCCGTCCGGAGGAGACGGAGAACCGGCCGAGATCGAGCCCCGGAGCAAGGCTCTCCCACGGGCCGTCGGCCGCCCGCGTGAAAGAGGCGAGGGCGGTGACGAGCGCCGAGAAGAGCGCGATGGCGATGAGGTGTCGGAGCGCCGCGGATCCGCTGGGCCTCACGAAGCCGCCT
>VGJL01000336.1 GCA_016867495.1 Candidatus Eisenbacteria bacterium
GACCGGGGGCCTCGGCGGGACTTCCGATGACATCACCCGCAAGATCCTCGCCACGGTTCTCAAGCGCCAGCTCATCCTCCGCGAGGACCTCCTCGCGACGATGCGCGAGAGATTCTCGCGCGTCGGGCGCCCCGCGCCGGCGAATCTCGAGGCCCAGGCGCTGATTCCCTTCGGCGCGGAGCTGATCCCGAACGAGGTCGGCCTCGCGCCGGGGCTCCGTCTGCGGGCGGGCGAGCGGCGGGTTCTCTACGCCCTGCCCGGCGTCCCGGCCGAGATGGAAGCGATGGCGGAGCGCGCTGTCCTGCCGGAGATCGCCTCGATGGCCCCGGCGGCCCTCTTCGTCGAGCGTTCCCTGCGGACCTGCGGCATTCCCGAAACGGTCCTCGCCGAGAAGATCGAACCGCTGCTGCCTCCCGGGGTCCGTGTCGCCTACCTTCCGCATGCGGGGACGGTCGAGCTTCGCGTGAGCGCCGAGGGGGATCCCGCGGAAGTCGAGCCCTACCTCGATCGCCTTACTGCGGTCGCGAAGGAGAGGATCGGCCCGGCCGTCTATTGCGAAGGGGAGATCACGCTCGAGGAAGCGGTCGGGAGGAGCCTCCTGGCACGAAGCTGGCGGCTGGCGGTTGCGGAGTCGCTGACCGGCGGGGGCGTGGGCGCGCGCCTGGTTCGGGTTCCGGGCGCTTCACGCTACTTCCTCGGCGATGTCGTCGCCTACGACAACGCGGCGAAGGTGCGACTGCTGGGCGTCCCGGAATCGACGCTCGCCGAGCACGGCGCCGTGAGCGCGAGGGCGGCGGAAGCGATGGCGGCGGGAGTCCGCGAGCGCTTGGGCGGCGAGATCGGCGTCTCGACGACGGGGATCGCCGGGCCCGAGGGGGGCAGCGCGGGGAAGCCGGTCGGCCTCGTCTACTTCGGGCTCTCGTGGGAGGGGGCGCAGACCTCCCTTCGTAGGATGATGCCGGGGTCGCGGGAGCTTGTGATCGAGAGGTCGATCTTGACCGCGCTGGATCTGGTCCGCAGGGTCGCATCCGGGGTCGCGATCGAGTAGCGGGTCTCGGTCGAATCGGGAGAGGCACAGATGCAGGAGAGGACACGGGCCTTCATCGCCTTCGAGATACCGGACGATGTGAAAGGGAAGATCGGCAGCTTCTGCGACGCGATGCGCTCTTTTCCCGCGGGCCGACTCCCTCCACATGACGGTCAGGTTCTTCGGCGATCTCGATCGCAAGCAACTCGACCGGGCGCGGGCGGCCGTCCGCGATCTCGCCGGCCAATGGGTCGCGCCGGACCTCTCCCTCGGCCAGGTCGGCGCCTTTCCGTCCGCGCGACGGCCCCAGGTCGTCTGGCTGGGCGTCGAGGACGCGGCGGGACATCTGCGTGCCCTCGCCGATCTCGCGGACCGGACGATTCGGATCGCCGGCTTCGGACCCGCCGACAAGCCGTTCGTGGGACACCTGACGCTCGCGCGCGTGCGGCGCGGCGCGCGGCCGGCCGACCTTGAGGAGCTGACGCGCGGTTTGACGCCGCCGTCCGGCCCCCTTACCATTCGTTCGATCACGCTCTTCAAGAGCGACTTGCGTCCGGAGGGGCCGATCTATACGCCCCTCGAGGCCGCGGCTCCCGGCGCCGGGCCCGGGCGCGGAGAGTGACGCGGCCGGCTGGACAGAGATTCATGCCTCCGCGCGCCCGGCGATCCGGGCACGATCCGGCGGTCCGGGCGGGACGGGGCGATCCTCCTGGGAGGTCCCTCTGTCCGTAAGCGGCGAACCGCACAACAGGGAAGGAGAGCCTTTCGATGGGTGAGGAACAAGGCAAGGAGAAGGCGAAGGCCCTGGAGCTCGCGATCTCCCAGATCGAGAAGCAGTTCGGCAAGGGGTCGATCATGCGTCTGGGAACGCAGGAGGCGGTCGTCGATGC
>VGJL01000337.1 GCA_016867495.1 Candidatus Eisenbacteria bacterium
ACGGATCGAAAGGATTCGCGCGTTCGCGTTCCTCGCACCCGGCGATTGCAAGGAGCCCCACGAGCAGGACTGCCGCGCGCCGCCCCCTCACCGCGACTGTCCCCCGCGCCCTTTGGCGCCCGGACTCGCCCGCCCGTCCCTCTCGGCACCGGAATCCGGGGAGAGGCGATTCCCGGCGTCTCGGCGCCCATCGTCGTGTCTCTCGGGAAGAACCCAGGACAGGAGCGCGCAAACCAGCGCTGTCTCGGCTCCCACCCAAAGGGCGGTCGACAGCGCGTCCCTGTCTTCCGTCTGCCGATAGAGGCGCCGGATCTCGCCGGGTTCGGCGGCGCGCAGGTAGCTCGAGTAGGATCGATCGGCCGCCTCCTCCGCCACGATGCCTCCCGCCGCCAATGCCGCCGCCAGCCCCGGCATCGCGTAGCGGCCGAGCCGGCGCCACAGTGGCCGCGCGCGTGGGCGTTCCGGCGACAACCCGAGTGCCGGAACCGAGCGGCGCCGATCGGGCCCCGCGTGAAGAGCGAGTCGAACCTTCAGGGTTTCGCCCGCGACGGCATGCAGGAGGGTATCGAGAGCCGGGGGCTGAAAGAGGGAATCGGACGGCGCGGCGAGTCGCAGTCTCTGGAACCCCGCCGGAATCGGGGAGAGAAGCGGCGTCCTTCCCACATACCGATCCGAGATCCATGCCTCGAACCCCGATGGGCTCGTTCCGAGGTCCAGCACGGCCTCCTCAGCCCGGCCGCTCGCGGCGCCGATCGCACAGAGCAGAACGAACGACAGGATGCTCTTCTTCACCGACTCTCCCCGATCGTGAGGACCGTGACCGTTCCTTTCTCGTCGATCGCGGCGAGCAAGGGACCCCATCGGGCGGGCGGCCGCGCGATCCGCGTCCGGAAGTCGAGGCTCCATGCTTCCGCGCCTCGGTCGTGGGTGAACCCGAGCATCCGCCCGCTCAGGCACGGCGCCACCCACGTGTCGCCCCAGGGGAGGACCCCCGCCGCGAGCGTCTCTCCTGTCTCTTTGCCCCAGCCTGTGGACAGCCCCGGCAACTCGATCAGGCGGATCTCTCCCCCCACGGCGGCGCAGCCAAGCCACCCGGCCAGATATCCGGGAGGCGAGACCATGGGAGAGTCGCCGAATGCCGACGCCACCAGGCTTCCCCCATCGCGATCGAACAGGGAGATCTTCCCCCCGTAGCCGGCGCACGCGAGCAGGGAGTCGCAGAGCACCGGGGCGCTCGCGTGGATTCCCTCGGTCGCGGCGACCCAATGGGCGCTTCCCTCCGCCATGTCGAGGCACCAGATCGAGTCGCTTCGCCCGAGAACGAAGAGGCGGGACTCATCCTGACAGATGCCGGCGATCGGGATGCCCAGCGAGCGCTCCCAGAGTCGCCTGCCATCCTCGAGGGCGTAGGCCGAGACCTTACCGGGCCGCGTGGCGACGGCGATGCCGCCTCCACCGGCGGCGAGCCCCACGGCCGCGCCGCTCATTCTCACGCGCCACCGCTCACGGCCGTTGCGGCGCTCAAGAACGATGAGACCCGGCTCCGGCGAACCGACGCAGACCGCGACCGCGCCCGGCGCCGGCACGACTGGCAGGAGCGCTTGCGACCCGAGCGACCTCTTCCAGTGGCGAGCCCCTCCGGAGGCGGAGAGGGACTGGATCCTCTGGTCGGTTCCGACGATCCAGAGCGTGTCCCCGTGGAGTGTGGGAGCCACCCCCGGCGCGTGGGTGACGCGCTTTTCCCAGAGAACCCTCGGCGTCTGGGAAACGGCCACGCCGGGCAAGAGCCCCACCGCGATCGCCGCCGACAGCCCGAGCAGGCGTCCCGACCTTCTCAATAGTTCCACCCGATGAAGAAATCCCATCGATTCCGACCGTCGATCTTCTCGAAATCGGTTCGCCAGGCGAGATCG
>VGJL01000338.1 GCA_016867495.1 Candidatus Eisenbacteria bacterium
CCGGTGCCGGAAGGATCCCGCTCGGCGGCTGCAGCCCCTGTCGAGCGGCGGGAGATCCGCTCCTTCATGGCGACGAACTGCGAGAGGATCTCACCGGCCAGGAGATTCCGGCCGGCCTTCAGTGTGGCTGTCGCGCAGAAGGCGCATCCGTAGGCGCACCCTGCCTGGGATGAGATGCAGAGGGTCTCCCTTCGGGGATCCCGAATCCAGACCGCCTCGGCCAGGCAGCCATCCTCCAGCCGGAAGAGGAGCTTCGTCGCGCTTTCGTCGCCGACCGTCGATTCCTCGACGGGGTGCGCCCGGCGGATTTCCCATTCCTCGCCCAGGCGGTCGCGCAGCCGCCTCGAGACGCTGGTCATGGTCCCGAGGTCCTCGGCCCCACGGCCATAAACCCAATGAGCGATTTGCCTTGCCCGGAAGGAGGGCTCCCCGGCGAGCGGCCCGAGCCCTGCAATCGCCTCGGCGGAGAGGCCGAACAGGTTTCCTTTCCGGGATGGCGGAAGCGTTTCCGCCTCCGCTTGTTGCGGTTGACTCATCCAGCGCCTCCGCGGCCACTCTACGGCACCGCCGGGGGATCCCCAATCGCGTTTCGTGCTTGACCTTTGGCGTCGGCAGATGGACACTTTCCCTGAGGATTTCTATCCCGGTTGCGATTGTGGTGGTTGGAGGTCCCCTGGCCGAGTCGTTCGCAAGCGGAGAAGACCGGGGAGAAGTCGCAAGAAGGAGAGAAGCCGTGCGTCGAAGAGACGATCGACCAGTCATGGGCTGGGTCCTGCTTCTCCTGTGTCTGACACTCGCGATCGCCGGGGACATCGCGGCCGATACAGGGAGTGGAGACCCGAACGCAACTACGGGAAACGCTGGCGGCGGGAGCGAGCCCGACACGCTCTATGGCGGACCGGGCCAAGGAGGTAACCACAGCGGGGATCCGGACGATCTTGATTTTGTTTCTCCCCCTGTCTGGATCTGGATCAATTGCCTTCTGCAGGGAATGGGCCGCTAGGAGTCCGACAGCATGGATGCGCCTGACCGGAGAGAGGCCGCAGCCTCCGATCTGAGCCCGCTCGGCGAGCGAACCGCGCGCGCGGAATCGATCGTCCCGCCGGGATACGCTCAAGCGCTCGCCTTGGGCGACATGCAGATGGCGGCGGACAACTTCCAGAGCGCTCTCTGCGAGTACGAGCGCGCTCTGGGGCTGCTGGTTGAGGATCCCAACTGGCGCCGGGAGCGCGCCGATACGCACCTCAGGGTGGCCGAGTGCCACCGCAAGCGCGGCGGTTTCCAGGAGGCGCTCGCGGAGCTGGCCCGCGCCCGCCAGGGGATCGATCCAGAGATCGACGCCGACATCGATGCCAAGATCGTCGGCCGCACGGGGATGATCCAGGCGAGCCTCGGCCACTACCTGGCCGCGCAGACGAACTGCAACAGGGCCTACGAGATCCTGCGCGGCGGCAAGGACAACGACGAGATCGGCCATCTCGAACTCGCTCTCGGCAACATCTTCACCAGGCTCGGCCAAGTCGAGAGGGCGCGCGAGTCGTTCCAGAGCGCGCTCTTCACATTCCGGCGAATCGACCATCGCGAAGGGATCGCCCGCGCCCTCAACAACCTGGGCGTTCTCCTGAAGTCCGGACCGCGCTGGAAAGAGGCGCAGGACTACTTCGAGAGGGCGCTCGCCGTGAGCGAGGAGGCGGCGCACTCGCAGAGGATCGCGTCCCACTGCCTCAACCTGGGCGTCCTTCTGACGAAACGCTGCGACTGGACGCGGTCGCTGCAGCTGCTCTCGCGGGCTCTCCTGATCTTCAGGGAGATGGAGAACTCCTCGGGAGTCGCGAAGACATCCCTCGCCCTGGGCAATCTCAAGGCGCGGCTCGGCCAGGCCACGATCGCGCGCGGGCACTACGAG
>VGJL01000339.1 GCA_016867495.1 Candidatus Eisenbacteria bacterium
CTCCGTCTCTGCTTGGAGATCGGCCAGCGTCGCGGAAAAGCCGTCCCCCTCCGGGGCCATCATCATGCGCTCCCAGGGCCCGCCGCCCGCGCGATGAAAGAGGATCGGATCTCCGGCGACGCCGGTGACGCGAGCCCGAACGCCGACGCTGCTGCCCCTCTCCGCCACGGTGTCTCCCGGATCGACCGTGATGAGCGCTCCGGGTCTCTCGGGCGCCCTGCCCGGATAGGCCAGGAAGCGCGCGGTGCTCACGAATCCCGCGGGCGCGAGGGCGGCGAGGACTGCGACGCAAGCCGCCGCCAGGGAGGCTTGCAGGAGGGGCGCCTTCAGGGGCCGCGCCCGGGCGAGCGCGCCGTAGGGGATCGTGGCGGCAGTGCGCGCGCCCGAGCGAAGCACCTCGTGCGCGATCTCCCTTGCCAGAGGATCCGGGAGGGAGTCCGCGCTCCTGCCGAGCTGGAGCGCGTTGAAGAGCTCGTTGCGCGCAAGCCCCGCCTTCTCCTCGATGCTGAGAAGAAAGGCCCCGAACGGGAGCCGATGCGCGAGGGCGAATCGTAGGGCGCGAACGACTCCCCCAACGATGCCGGCGGCCGCCACGAGCGGAACCAACCACGCGGACAGACGGCCAGGCCCCAGCAGGAGGCCGAGGACGAGAGCCCCCAAGAGGGCGGGAAGAAGGACGGAGAGGCCCAGGGAGGCGGCCTCGAGCGTTCGCCTCCGCAGAAAGACGCCATGCGCCCTGCGCAGGGTCCGCAACAGCGGCTCGTGCAACTCCACGGCTTGATCCCTCCGCATCGGTTCGAGGCCTCTCAGTGCGTCATGGCGTAGACGACGACGTTCACCGCGAGCTTCATCGCCGCCTCGCGCTTCTCCGGCGGATCGTTGTGAACCTCAGGATCCTCGATCCCATCCCCTATGTCGGCTTCATAGGTGTAGAAGACGACCAATCGATCCCCGTCGACGATCCCCAACCCCTCCGAAGGCTTGCCGTCGTGTTCGTGGATCTTCGGCGGACCGGACGGAAAGGAGTAGAAGCTGTGATAGATCGGATGGTCGAAGGGGATCCTGACGAGCGGGCGGTCGGGGAAGACCCGCCCGATCTCCCGCCGGAAGCTCTCGTCCATGCCGTAGTTGTCGTCCGCGAAGAGGAAGCCGCCCGATGTGAGGTAGCGCCTGAGGCGGTCGACCTCGCCATCGCTGAACCGGACATTGCCGTGGCCGTTCATGTAGAGGAACGGGTGATTGAAGAGATCCTCGTCCATGATCGCGACTCGCGCCTCGTCGATCCGCTCCACTGGAATCGGCGTCCGCTCGCGAAGGGCCCGCGCCAGGTTGGGCAGGCTCGATGGATTGCCGTACCAGTCGCCGCCGCCGTCGTACTTCAACCGGGCCAGGACGAAGCCCGGCTGCACGGCGGCCTCCACCGCGGGAGCCAGCAGGCCGGCCAGGATCAGCCCTTGCAGCGCGGCCAGCAAGATACGACGCATCGAAACCTCCCCCAACAGGCCAGAGAACCCGGAAGGCCGGACAGGGTTCCTGTGGCTCCCCGCTCCTCCCAGGTTCCCCCCCAGTCTAGACGCATTTGGCCGGACTTGAGAAGCGAGCAGGCGCGCCGCCGCGCGCTTCCAGCGCCCCGGCGGCTTCCCGAAGCCCCGCGCCGCGAACGCGAAATCGAGCGGGGCGGAGGGAACCGTCGGGGCCATGAGGCATGATACGCGCCGCCGCGCGCACAGGGATCTCCCCATGGGCGAAAGCGGATCGGATCGGCCGAGGATCAGGCCTTCAGCTTGGCGGCCCTCTCCTCCCGCTCGAGGCGCCTGTCCTCCGCGGCAAGGATGAGATCGAGGCTGATCCCCGATCCGATGAAGATCGACGAGTAGGTTCCCACGAGGACGCCGAC
>VGJL01000340.1 GCA_016867495.1 Candidatus Eisenbacteria bacterium
GGGAGAACGGTGTGCGCCGTGTGGTTGTCGAGGCCAATGTCCGCGGGCGCGACCTCGGCCGGTTCGTCGCCGACGTCCGGGAGTCCCTGGAGGGACTCGAGGCCTCGCTTCCTCCCGGTTACTTCCTGCGCTACGGCGGGCAGTTCGAGAACCAGCAGCGGGCGATGCGGCAGCTCGCGATCGTGGTCCCGATCGTGCTCGCCCTGATCGCGCTGCTCCTCTATTCGGCGCTGGGCTCGGCGCGCAACTCCGCCCTCGTGATCTTGAATCTGCCCTTCGCTCTGGTCGGTGGGCTCGCGGCGGCGATAGCCTTTCGCATGCACCTATCGGTCTCGGCGGCCGTCGCCTTCATCGTCCTGCTCGGCATCGCCGTGCAGAACGGCGTCGTGCTCCTCGCGTTCTTCAGACAGCTCAAGGAAGGCGGTCGCAATCCCCGAGATGTTGTTCTGGAGGGCTGCAGGCTCCGCTTCAAGCCCCTCTGCATGACGGCGCTGACCAGCTTCATCGGACATCTGCCGATGCTCTATGCGACCGGGTCGGGCGCCGACATACAGAAGCCCCTCGCCGTCGTCGTCATGGGCGGGCTCGTCACCACGACGCTCCTGACGCTGATCGTGCTGCCGGTGATCTACCACTCGCTTGAGACGCGGGGCAGATAGCCCTGTTCTCGTCCCGCGTTTACCCGTGGCGCTCCCGGCGGTCAGGGGCCTAGAATCGGTCCCGACCATTGGCCCGGCCGGGAATCGGTCGACGGGAGTGGAGAGGCGTCGGGAGGAGCGAGGAGGCCTGTCATGTCGGATGACCCGAAGACGCAGCGCGCGGCTAAGGAAGGAAGCACGAAGGCGCAGACCGGGACGCGCAGTCCGTACGACGACTACGAGCTTCCCGTCGCGGGCTTCACCGGGAACGCCGAGGAGATCGAGAGCCAGTGGTACCAGAAGTGCTTCGTCGGGCGGGGCGACACCATCAAGCAGCTCACGTGGCGCGCCGTCATCATGGGCTGGGTCCTCGGGTCCGTTCTCTCCCTCACCAACATCTACATCGGCCTCAAGGCGGGATGGGGCTTCGGCGTGGCGATCACCGCCTGCATCCTCTCCTATGCCATCTGGACCAGCCTCCACCGCCTCAGGCTCGCCAAGACCCAGATGACGATCCTCGAGAACAACTGCATGCAGTCCACCGCGAGCGCCGCGGGCTACTCCACGGGGGGGACGCTGATCTCGGCGTTCGCCGCCTACATGCTGCTCAACACGGAGATGCTCCCACTCTCGCTCATGTTCGGCTGGGTCTTCTTCATGGCCGTGCTGGGCGTGACCATGGCGATTCCGATGAAACGGCAGATGATCAATGTGGAGCAGCTCCGATTCCCGAGCGGGATCGCCGCCGCGGAGACATTGCGCGCCCTCCATGCCAAGGGGGAGAAGGGGATGCGCGCGGCGCGCGCCCTCAGCATCGGAGGGCTCTTCGCAGCGATCAGCGCCTTCCTTACCGATGGGCTGAGGCTGATTCTGCCGCGGCTCGAGGCGGTCCAGCTCTCCACTCTGGTCGGTCGATTCAGCTCGATCACTCTGGGGCCGTCCTGGATCGGTCGGACAGTCACTTTCGCCTGGGACCCGGTCTTCATCGCCGCCGGGATGTTCGTCGGCATGCGAGTGGCCGTCAGCATGCTGATCGGCTCCGTGACCTGCTGGATGATCTTCGTCCCGTGGCTGCAGACCCAGGTGCCCGAAGCAAGCGGCGCGACGGGCTTCCGCACCTTGGTCCAGTGGACCCTCTGGGCGGGCACGGCCTGCATGGTCACATCGGGGATCCTGGCGGTCCTCTTCCAGTGGAGGAGCGCCCTGCGAGCCTTCCAGGGTCTCGGCGACATGCTGACGAAGAGAG
>VGJL01000341.1 GCA_016867495.1 Candidatus Eisenbacteria bacterium
GCAAGGAGATCAAACGGATCCTGCGGGAGGCGACCGGCGAGGAGATCTGCCATCTCGCCCGCGTGCGGAGAGAGGACGAGGAGGCGCTGCGGATATGCAGGCAGAGGGTGGAGTCCTCCGGTCTCACGATGCGGGTCACCGACGCGGAGCACCAGTTCGACGGCAACAGGGTCACCTTCTATTTCACCGCCGACGGACGCGTCGACTTCCGGGCGCTCGTGCGTGACCTGGCGAAGACCTTCCGGACTCGCATCGAGCTTCGCCAGATTCATCCGCGAGAGGCGGTGCGACGCCAGGGAGGCATCGGCCCTTGCGGACAATGCCTCTGCTGCGCCAGCTTCCTCCAGTCGTTCGAGCCGGTGACCCTCAAGATGGCGAAGAAGCAGAACCTCGCCCTCACTCCCGCCAGGATCTCGGGCATGTGCGGCCGCCTCCTCTGCTGCCTGGCCTTCAACAACGCCTGCGAGGCGGAGGCGTGCCCCAGGGGTCGGGCGGAGGAATCGCAGGGGTGATCGACACCCACGCCCACGTCCATCTCCGCGACTTCGATCGTGATCGCGGCGACGTCCTGCGAAGAGCCTGGGAATCGGGCGGCCGGTTTCTTGTCGAGATCAACATATCGGCAAAGGACTGGCCCCTCGTGCGCGATCTCGCCTCGGCGGATCCGCGGATCCACGCGGCGATCGGGATCCACCCGCACGAGGCGGGCCGCGAGGGCACCCCAGACCTCGAGAGCCTGCTCAGGGATCTCGGCCACCCAAGGGTCCGGGCGATCGGCGAGACGGGGCTCGACTACTACCGGGACTACGCGCCGCACGATCGGCAGCGGGATCTCTTCCGTCGCCAGATCGCGGTGGCCAGGGAGACCGGCCTGCCTCTGGTGGTCCACTCGCGACAGGCGCACGAGGATGTCCTCAGGATGATCGAGGAGGAGGGGGGAGGCGAGGTCCGGGGCGTGTTTCACTGCTTCTCGGGCGATGCGGCGGCGGCCGACAGGGCCCGTTCGCTCGGATTCCTCCTCGGGTTCGGGGGCGCCGTCACCTACAATCCGAAGCGCTCCGCGCCCCTCGTCCGTCATGTCGGTCTCGATGGCATCCTCCTCGAGACCGACTGCCCCTATCTGGCGCCTCATCCGAGGCGCAGCGAGCGCAACGAGCCCGCGAACATCCCTCTGATCGCGGCGTCGATCGCCGGCTTCCTCGGAGTCGAGGTCCCGGAGGTGGAACGGGCCACCGACCGGAACGCGATCGACCTCTTCCGCCTCTCGTGATGATCCACTCATCGGGGGAGGAGAGACGCTGGCTGCGCCGCCACGGGATCGCGCCCCGGAAGCGGCTGGGGCAGAACTTCCTCGTGCGGCCCGACGTTGCCGGTCGTCTCGCGGAGAGGATGCCGATCGGCGAACGGACCGAGGTCGTCGAGATCGGCGCGGGAGGCGGCGCGCTCACGCGCGCGCTCCTGGAGAGGGGGGCGACCGTCCACGCGGTCGAGATCGATCTCCGGCTCGTCTCCCTCTTGGAAGATCGATTCCGAGTCCCCATCTCGGAAGGAAGGCTGCGGCTCCACGCCGGGAACATCCTGGATCTCGATCCCGCGTCCCTGGCGCGAAAGCCGGGCGGGCGCCTCTACGCCGCCGGGAATTTGCCCTATGCGATCACCACTCCCATTCTCCTGTGGCTCCTCGGGGCCCGCTCCCGCCTCGATGGAGCGGCCGTTCTCGTGCAGCGCGAGGTGGCCGACCGGCTGGCATCCGCTCCGGGCGATCCGGCGTATGGGAGCCTCACGGTCTGGATCTCCTACCACGCAGGCGTCGGCAAGCTCGCCGGCGTTCGCCGGGGGAGCTTCTGGCCCGTCCCGAGCGTCGATTCCACGCTG
>VGJL01000342.1 GCA_016867495.1 Candidatus Eisenbacteria bacterium
TGATCCCTCTGGGAAGGATCGAGGACTTCGCCTCATGGCGGCATTCCTGGCTTCTCTACCGCGTGAACGACCGTCGCTGAGACACCGAGCGGATCGATCCGCGACGCTGACGTCAGACGACAAGGACGCGGCCGGCGTCCACCCGGACACGGCCCGCGGCGATCAGGCCGATCGCCTCCGGATAGAGCTCGCGCTCGGCCTCCTGCACCCTCTCGGCGAGCGTGTCGGGGGTGTCATCCAGAAGAACGGGGACGCGCCGCTGCGCAAGGATGGGGCCGTGGTCGTAGTCCGGATCGAGGAAGTGGACGGTGCAACCGCTCTCGGCATCCCCCGCGGCGAGCACGGCCTCATGGACATGATGCCCGTACATCCCCGGCCCCCCGTGCCTCGGCAACAGCGCGGGGTGGATGTTCAGGGCGGCGTACCGATCGAGGAGCGCCGGCCCGATCTGGCTCATGAATCCCCCGAGAACGATGAGATCGATCGAAAGAGGAGCGATCATCCGCAGAAGAACCTCCGTGTACGAAGCGACGTCGAAGACGTCGTCCCGCGTGTAGGCCCTCCGCGGCAGGACGATCGTCGGCAACCCCCGGGTCTGCGCCCTCGCCAGACCGGCGACGCGATCCCGGCTGCTCACGACGAGCTCGATGCGGGCGTCCAGATGCCCGGCCGCGATCCGATCGGCGAGATTCGCCATCGTCGTCCCCCCGCCGGAGATCAGCACGACGAGACCCAAGGTGCGGGGCTCGGCCGGCAGTTGGCCGGGGCGCGGATACCCTGCTCCGTTCATGGCGGAGATCGTACGTTCTCCCGCGCCTCAAGGGAAGCGGCGCAAGCGCACCCGAGGCCCAGGCTCAGGCACTCAGTCCCTCGGACCCCGACGGGCTCCCGAAGCCCCGCGCCGCGAACGCGAACATAGCGGGGCTTCGGGAGCCCTTCGGGGTTCGGGACGCCTGCCGGGCCTGGGCCTCGGGTGCGCTTGCGCGCTTTCCAGAAACAGCCGAGTCCGGCTAGATTGGACGGCGACATGATACGCTCCGCGGCGAACATGCGGGCGGGCGGCGCCCTCCTCATCATCGCGCTCTGCTGCGCGGCGCCCCCGTGCTCGCGAGCGGAGGATCTCCTCGTGCTCCCCGGCCTTCCCGGCAGGGCGTCGATCGGAGCCGACACGCTCGACACGCGGTCGCTGATCGCCGGGATCCGATGGTCCGGCCTCGACCTGAGGGACCTGGGGGGCAAGCTCGAGGGCGCCTGCATCGGGATGGAGGCCGCTGTCCTGCGGGGACGCTACGACGTTCGCTGCGATCTTTCCGCCGCGGGCGACAGCGCGTGTTCCAGCGATCTCTTCATCTGCGACGAGATCGCGATATCGGGCATTCGCCTGTCCGCCGGCACAATCCAGTCGGTCTCATCGACCGCCGTCGTCGAGCGCGGTCCTCTCACTCTGCTCCTGAAGCCGGATGTCGGATGCAGGGTGCGCCTCTCCCGCGTCAGCATCTCTCCCGCGGACGCGAGTGGGGGAGTCTCGCTCGGGAGCCTCTCGCCCGCCGCCGCGGACGGCCTCCCGCGGAATCGTCCCCTCGCCAGGTCGTCCCGAACCTGTCTGCGTGAAGCATGCGAGCATCTGGTTCGACATCAGGTCTCCACCGGCCTGTTCGACTACCGGACGGCGGCATGGCGAGACGCTTCCTATTCCGTGCGGGCTCTCCTGGCGGGGTACGAGATTCTCGGAGATCGCACGTACCTCGAGGCCGCGCGCCGGACCATCCTCGCCTTCCTGAGCGAGCAGAGACCGGACGGAGGCTGGTGCCCCTTCTGCCGTGCCCAGGA
>VGJL01000343.1 GCA_016867495.1 Candidatus Eisenbacteria bacterium
CCAGCCGCCGCAACAGGGCGGGCAGTGCGCCAGGCTTCCCCTTGTCGGTCCCGTACGCGGTCAACTCCTGCGCCACGAGATTGATCTCCCTCACGCCGCCTCCCGCCAGCCTCTCGACCTCGCGAATGATCGAGCCGGGTGGGCGGCTCCGCTGGGGGCCGCGCAGCCGGGGGATGACGCAGAAGGAACAGCGGCGATCGCATCCATCGGAGATCTTCACGTAAGCGCTGTGCCTGCGCCCCGAGACGACGCGGAGATCCCAATCTCCGTGCAGACGGTCGAGCCCCCCAATGCGCGTGGCGGCGGGGCCGACCCCCTTCCCGGCGAGAATCGCGCGCAGGCGCGGCGCGAGACGGTGGACCTCGCCCGGCCCGACCAGGAGATCGATCTCGGGAACCTCGGATCGAAGCGCTTCCCCGTGCCGCTGCGCGAGGCATCCCATCACCACGAGCCTCTGGCTCGGGCGAGCCTTCTTCCCCTCGGCCAGCTCCAGAATCGACCTGATCGACTCGCGCTCGGCCGCCGCCAGGAAGGCGCAGGTATTGACGAGGACCGCGTCGGCCTCCGCGATCGTCGATGTGACGGCGAGACCCTCTCGGAGGATCTGACCGGCCAAGAGGTCGGAATCGGCCACGTTCTTGGGGCAGCCGAGCGTGATCAGAGCGATCCGCGGTTGTCTCGCACGGACTCTCATCCGCCCCCGCCCGCGTCGATCACCTCGGTGCCTTCGGGGGGCGCGAAGCGGAAGTCATCCGGTCCGAGGCCTGGATCGTCGCGCAGACTGAGGATCCGGACTCGCGTTCTGTTCCCTTCCGCGTCGATGACCTCGCAGGCGATGAGCTCGGCGGTGGCTTCGCGCAACCACACCCTCAGCTCCGCCAGGGAGAGGTTCGCGCCGGGCGCGAGCTCCAGGCGCAGGATCCCCTCGCCCATGCTTGTGTCGCTCCGGGCCGAGCGTCCTCTGGCCCCCACCAGGGCCCAGTTGAACAGGTCGGCCCCGAGGCGGGCGTCGGGGGACAAGGGGGTGCGGAAGGCCTGCTTCTGATCCTCCATGTAGGTCCAGACGTGTTTGCCGTCGCAGACCTGCCGCTGCCTGTGCGGGGGATCGAAGCGCAGATCGAAGTAGCTCGGCTTGAGGATCCTGAGCTTCCCGCGGCTCACCAGCGGCTCGTCGAAGCCGGCGAACTCCTGGGTCTGCTCGATCGTGGCGACCAGGCTGCCGCGGGCGTTCCAGGCCTCCTTCACCCTCACGAGAAGGACTTCCGCGGCGGCCGAGTCGCCATCGGTCGGGGAAGGGGCGCGACCGCCGGCGCCCAGGGGGCGATCCTCGGCACGGGACGCGCCGGCAGCGCAGCACAGGAGGGCGGCGGCGATCAGAGCCGGCAGGAGCCGGATGTCAGCTGGGCTGGCCCGCCCAGGGCTCCTGCTTGGCATCCCACTCCTCCAGATAGCTTTCATCCACCATCACCTCTCGGGCCTTGCTCCCGTCGTACGGACTCACCACACCGGCGGCCTCGAGTAGGTCCATCAACCTTGCCGCGCGGGAGTACCCGACCTTCAGGCGGCGCTGCAGGAAAGAGACCGATGCCTGCCTCTCGCGGACCACGAGCCTGAGGGCATCGCCAAACATCTCGTCCTCCTTCGCCGGCCCTCCCCCTTCTTCATCCTCCTCCTTCTCCAGGACTATGGGGGCGGCCTGGGGCTGAGCGCGCAGGAAGTTGGCGACCCGCTCTCCATCCCCCTCCGTGCAATAGGCGCCGTGGACCCTGAAGGCTTCCGCCTTGCCGGGCGGAACGAAGAGCATGTCGCCGCGGCCCAGCAGGAACTCG
>VGJL01000344.1 GCA_016867495.1 Candidatus Eisenbacteria bacterium
AAGAGCGAGCGGACACGCTCCGGAAGGAGATCGGTCGCGAAGTCCCAGTCCTTCACCTCGAGGCCGAGCAGGTGATCCCGCAGCGAGCCCCCCACGGCGCAGGCTCGGCCGCCGGCGCGCAGGAGGGCCTCCGCAGTGCGCCGCGCGCCCTCGGGGAGCGTGGCCTCGAAGGAGTGGACGAGGTCTTCCATGGAGTCGTGCTTCCTCAACCGTGGCCGCGGCGCCGCGCGGCGCCGCCGCAGTCAGTCCTGCCCGAGTGGTCGATTCTACCCGATCGGGGCCCGGCAAGGGATGTCGTCTCGGCCGGCTCCGCAGTCCGGGCCCGCGCCTCTCGGGACAGCCCCCGTACAAGGCGATCGGCCTGACGGGTCGGTTCGGGGAGCCGATATCCCATCCCCGTCCTCAGCACCAGCCTGACGGAGTCCTCGAGCGTGATTCTGTGACCCACGGAAACGTAAAGGGGACGTACTCCATCTCGAGTCCGGAGCACTCTTCCTACGGTCTCTCCCCGGTCCAGCAAGGCGGTCGACGACCCGCGCCTGGCCGCGGGTTCGGAAGCATCGCCGATCAGCCGGCTCTTGGCGACTCCCACGCTCGGCGTCTCGAGGAGGAGCCCGAGGTGGCAGGCCAGGCCGAACCCGCGGGGGTGGGCGCGACCCTGTCCGTCGCAGAGGATGGCCTGCGGCGTTGTGCGGAGCCCGCTCAGCGCCGCGAGAAGGACCGGGACTTCTCGGAAGGAGAGAAGCCCCGGCACGTACAGGAAGGGCGCTGGGCCGCGGGCGGAGGCGACCTCGACGATCTCGCGCGCCTCGAGATCGTAGACGACCGCCGCGGCGATCAGATCCCCGCCAAGCGAGGCCGCATCGCAACCGGCAACATGCCGCAGACGCGTCCAGTCGAGGGGGGTCTCTCGGATCCGGTCGCGAAGGAGCGACTGGGTCGCGACCGCCTCCCGGGGAGAGAGGTCCCACCGATGGAGCATCCGCGCGCGCATGGGGCGATTCTGCGCGCAATCCGGCAGAGGATCAAGGATCCTAGGATGTGTTACAGTAGCAAGTCATTGCTTCCGATAATTGACGAGTGCCGCGGCATCCGCGGCGTGCCCTGGGAGGACACATGCCGACCGTCCGGACATTCCGGGTAGTTCCCAACCTTCCCGAGAGACTGCTTCCCCTGGGGATCCTGGCCCGGAATCTGTGGTGGACCTGGGTTCCGTACGCGTCGGATCTCTTCAGCCGCATGGACTCGGATCTCTGGGAGAAGACCCGGCACAACCCCGTCGACCTCCTCGGGGCGCTTCCCCAGGAAAGGCTGGAGGCGCTCGCGGCCGACGACGCCTTCCTCTCCAACATGGACCAGATGGTCGGCGATCTGAACGCCTACCTCGGCCGGAGGACCTGGTTCGAGCAGGTTCACGGGAGCTCGACCGACCTGCAGATCGCCTACTTCAGCGCGGAGTTCGGACTTCACGAGTCGCTGCCGATCTACTCCGGTGGTCTGGGCGTCTTGGCCGGGGATCATCTGAAGAGCGCGAGCGATCTGGGAATCCCGCTCGTCGGGGTGGGCCTTCTCTACCGGCGGGGCTACTTCCGCCAGTATCTGAATCGGGACGGCTGGCAGCAGGAAGTCCGAACCGCTTACGACTTCGAGCGCCTTCCCCTGCACCTGGAGACGGCGGAGGGGCAGCCGCGAAGGATCTCAATCGAGATCGCCAGCCGCGAGGTCTTCGCCCAGATCTGGCGGGCGCAGGTCGGCCGGGTCCCTCTTCTCCTTCTCGACACCGATCTTCCCGAGAACAACCCGGAGGATCGATCGATCACCGATGAGC
>VGJL01000345.1 GCA_016867495.1 Candidatus Eisenbacteria bacterium
GCCCTCCGTGCTCTCTTCCGATGCCCACCCCGGCTACCACGAGATCAAGATCGGCTCGCTCCTCGCCAGCGGGGGGGCGGGAACGCCCTCCTTGCCGCGCGCGGGCTTCCTGATCGCGATTCCTCCCGGAGCCGCGATCTCGATTTCCTCGGAGGCCTCCGGCGAAGTCTTCTACGACCGGATCCGGCCGCTCCCGCTCGCGGCGGGCGAGTGGGTCGAAGGCCCGGACGGGACCGGGCCCCTCTGGCGCGAGTCGATAGAGGAGGACCGGGCGGTCTACGCAGGGAGGCCTCATCCTCGGGATCTCGCCGCGCTGGGTCCCGAATCGCGGCTGCGGCATCTCCGGGTGGCGCCGATCGTTCTTTCCCCGGCCCGGTGGGATCCCGCGACGGGCAGGCTCTCGGTCGCCCGATCGATCCGCCTGCGCGTGCGGTTCGATGCATCAGGGAAGCGGATGGAAGGGCGCGCCGTGAGGGAGGAGGCCTCCTGGGAGAGGGTCTATCAGTCGACAGTGATCAACGGAGCGCAGGCGGGAAGCTGGGCGCGCGCGCCCGGGCGCTCGCCTGCCTCGAGCGCGCCCGCTCGCGTGACGGCGCCCGCGGAGGGGCTCATCAAGATCGAGGTCAAGAGGACGGGGGTCAAGCTCGTCTCCTTCGCCCAGCTCCAGGCCGCGGGATGGCAAGGGGGCGGATCGCCGATCGGGGACTTCTATCTCTTCGAGCGTTTCCACGACTCCGATGACGCGGCGGAGCCGCCCGACACGGAGGTCGGCGTCCCGATCCACTTGATCGACGCCGACCGGAACGGGATCTGGAGCGAGGGGGACTCGTTCTGTTTCTACGCGCAGAATCTGTACGACCGATTGCCCGATGCCCCGCATTACTTGCATCGCTATGGGCGGAGACATGTCTACTGGCTCGCGCTTCGTCCGGGGATGACGAATCCGACGATGGAGCCTGCGGGCAGCTGGCTCGGCCGAGACGACCTCACGCCCGTTCCCTCCTACCGCTGGCGGAGCCATTTCGAAGAGGAAGGCGGCCCCTCGACGGATGGCGTCTATTCCAAGCCCGGGGCGGGCGCCTCGGGCAGGAGGATCGACAGCGAGGGCGACTTCGGCCTCGGCGTCGCGGCGATCAACTCCAAGCACGCCTACTGGATGGGCGGCAATCCCGAGACCTGGTACACGGCCATCTTCGATCTTCCGGGGCTTCTATCGCCGATCGAGCTCGCGGCCCGCTATCAAGGAATGTGGCGCCCCCGCGCCAACTCGGTCGTACACCAGATCTCGATCTACTTGAGCGCCGAAGCGGCCCCCTCCGACACGGTCGCCCTTCCCCGTTCGCCGATCGTGTTCGACTACCAAGACTCTCTCCTCTATGCCGCCCGCGGCGCGGAGCTGGCCGGCCTTCCCTTCGCGGAGAGGGGCAACCGCCTGATCCACATCGAGGCGCCCGACCGCGACAGGGTCGCCCTCCACTGGATCGAGGTCGAGTACGAGCGGGCTCCTCGATTCGTCGACGGCAAGATCGATGTCGCGACGGGAAGCCTGACGGGATCGATCGAGTTCAAGCTGAGCTCGGCTCCGGACGCGGAGGAGCTGCTCGGGTTCGAGGTCAGCGATCCCCGCGCGCCGAGGGTCCTCACGATCGATCCCGCCGCCCAGTTCGAGGGGCGATCCCTGCGTCTCCAGTGGGACCTCTCAGGAGCCGATCGGAGGTTCTTCCTGGCCCGGCTGGACGCGATCGGCGCCGTCGATCCCGTGGCGGGGGAAGGGATCTCCCTCGATGTCTCCTCCGATCTGGCGAGCCCTGGGGACCACGACTAT
>VGJL01000346.1 GCA_016867495.1 Candidatus Eisenbacteria bacterium
GGGGGTATGTCGAGTTTTGCACACGCAAGGGATGCAGGGGGCACGCGCTCGGCGGGGTGGGCGACATCGACCAGATGATGAGCCTGATGAACAAGATGTTCGAGACTCCGTACGACTGAGGCCGTGGCCAGAGGGGAGGAGCGGGAGATGGGTGAGCACAGACGGCTTGACTTCAAGAACCTCCACTACGTCGGAATGGCGGGGATCTTGATCCCGGCGCTTCAGAAGGCGCAGGCGAAGGACGGCTACATCACGAGGGAGGAGATCGACCGGATCCACCGAGAGCACGGGATTCCCCTGGCCCAGATCTACGGGGTCGCGACCTTCTACTCGCAGTTTCGTCTCCACCCGGTCGGCAAGCACATCATCCGGGTCTGCCACGGCACCGCCTGCCACGTGAGCGGAGCGAACGCGATCACGAAGGGGCTCGAGGATCACCTCGAGATCCAGACCGGCGAGACCACCGAGGACAAGTTCTTCACGCTCGAGACCGTCTCATGTCTCGGCTGCTGCAGCCTCGCTCCCGTCATCATGGTCGACAACAACACCCATGGGAATCTGAAGCCCGAGGAGATGAAGAAGATCCTGAAACCCTACCGCAAGGCCGCCGAAGAGGTCGCGCAATCATGAAGATCCTCGTTGGACTTGGAACATGCGGAATCGCCGCGGGAGCGGAGGAGACCTACAAGGCGCTCGCGGAAAAGCTGCCCCCGGCGGGGCGCCCGATCGAGCTCGGCAGGACCGGGTGCGTCGGGATGTGCTACCGGGAGCCCCTCGTAGAGGTCCGGGACGCGGAAGGCCGCCGCTTCCAGTACGGCAATCTCACCCGCGAGAAGGTCGACCGCCTCCTCGAGGAGCACATCGGCCGCGGGCAGGTGATCGAGGACTGGCTCGTCTGGAGCAGCGACGGGGCGGGGACGGAGACGGCCTACCTGGCCCGCCAAAACAGGATCGTCCTGCGCAACTGCGGCGACATCAATCCCGAGGAGGTCGATGACTACATAGACGCGGGCGGCTACAAGGCGATCGAGAAGGTCTTGAAGCAGGCCGATCCCGACGCGTTGATCAACCAGATCGTGGAGTCGGGCCTCCGCGGGCGCGGGGGCGCGGGATTCCTGACCGGCATGAAGTGGCGCTTCACGAGGATGGTCCCGGGCCAGAGGAAGTTCATCATTTGCAACGCGGACGAGGGCGACCCCGGGGCCTTCATGGACCGATCCGTTCTCGAAGGCGATCCGCACTCGGTCCTGGAGGGGATGGCGATCGCCGGCTACGCCATCGGAGCCCATGAAGGGTACATCTACGTGCGGGCCGAGTATCCGAAGGCGATCGAGCGCCTCAACATCGCCATCGCGCAGGCAGAGGCCAGGGGATTCCTGGGCGATGACATGCTCGGGACGCCCTTCTCCTTTCACGTCAAGCTGAAGGAGGGGGCGGGGGCCTTCGTCTGCGGCGAGGAAACCGCGCTCATCGCATCGATCGAGGGGCGCCGCGGCATGCCCCGCGTGCGTCCCCCCTTCCCCGCGACAAAGGGGCTCTGGGACTGCCCGACATCGATCAACAACGTCGAGACCTTCGCCAACGTCCCCTGGATCGTCGTCAACGGCGCGGAGGCGTTCAACTCCCTCGGGACCAAGAACAGCAAGGGGACGAAGGTCTTCGCGATGGCGGGCAAGGTCAAGCGCGGCGGACTCGTCGAGGTCCCGATGGGAATCTCGATCGCGGAGATCGTTTTCGGCATCTGCGGCGGGATCAAGGAGGATCGGAAGTTCAAGGCGGTGCAGATGGGCGGCCCATCGGGCGGCTGCATTCC
>VGJL01000347.1 GCA_016867495.1 Candidatus Eisenbacteria bacterium
CGAAGAGGCGAGAGTCTCCTTCGAGAAGGCGCTCGAGATCGATCCGGGGCACACGGACGCGCGCATCGGCCTGGGCCTCGCCCTCTTCGCCCTTGGCCTGAAGGACGGGGCGCGCGGGGAGATGGCGGAGCTCCTGCGCCGCGATCCGACGCACCCCGTCGCGCGGGCCTTTGCGGACGAGTCTCTCGTGATCGATCTGTAGCTCGCGTTGAACAGGGCGGGGAGTCCGAGGGTCAGAACGGCAGGGGAACCAAGGCGGCTTGACCGCCCCGCTCCACAGGATGCTAGCCGGCTAGGCGCCGACCGATCCCCGCTCCTCCACCGACTTGACCTTGCGGTCCTGCTTCTGCACCCGATCCGAGCGCAGGCAGCCCGTGCAGACGCGCAGCCGGACCGGCTTTCCGTCCACGATCGCCCTGACCCGCTGGAGATTCGGATTCCATGTGCGGTGGGAAACGTTATGGGCATGGGAGATCTGGCTGCCGAACTGGATCCCCTTCCCGCAGATGTCGCAGATGCGTGACATGAACTACCTCCTGGCTCACCGAGACGCAAACTCGTAGTCTACGGCACCGAGGTGACGATGGCAAGACGCAGTCGACCCCCCTCCACGTCCCCCGTGGGGGGGGTGTGCCCTGCCCCCGGGGGGCCTGGCGCATCCCTTCTCGATCGGGAGGTCGGCTTTCTCAAAGGGGTCGGACCCGGCAGGGCGGCCCTTCTCTCGAAGCTCATGATCCACACGATCGGGGACCTCCTTCTCCATCTGCCTCGGGCCTATCTCGATCGGAGGCGAGTCGTCGGAATCGATGGCCTCGCTCCCGAGATGGCCGCGACCGTTGCCGGCGAAGTGATCGGGGCGCGAGTGCGCAGGGTCCGCGGAGGCCGCCAGGATCTCCTTGCGACGGTGGAGGACGGAACGGGGCGGCTCTCGGTCGTATGGTTCGGCCAGCCCTACCTCTCCAGGATCGTGCGCCCCGGGGCGCGCCTGCTGCTCAGCGGCCGGGTGCGCCTCTTTCAAGGCCTGTGCCTCGTGAATCCGGACTTCGATCTGGCCGAGTCCGGCCAGGAGCCCGTGAGCGGTCGCGCCGGCATCCTGCCCGTCTACCCGACGACGCAGGGGCTGAGCCAGCGCTTCCTGCGCGGGTTGGCGGAAACGGCCCTGCGCCTGGCGGGCGATCCGGGAGAAGACCCGATTCCCCGCCACATCCTCGACCGGCTCGATCTGCCGCCCCGGGACAGGGCGCTCCGGGCAGTCCACTTCCCCTCGACTCTGGAAGAAGCGGAACGCTCGCGCAGGAGGCTCTCTTTCGAGGAGCTGCTGGTCCTGCAGCTCCTGCTCAAGCGGGCCCGGGAGGAGCGTTCCACGGCGGCGAGCGCCCGCCCGCTCCGCGGGGATCCGGATCGGCTGCGCGCCGTCCGAGATCGGCTTCCCTACCGCCTGACGGACGAGCAGGAGGATGCGATTTCCGCGATCCTGGCCGACCTCCAGGGGGAGCGCCCAGCGATGCGCCTTCTCCAGGGCGAGGTCGGGTCGGGGAAGACCGTGGTGGCGGCCCTCGCGTGCGCATGGGCGGCGAGCGCCGAGAGCCAGAGCTGCGTCATGGCGCCGACCGAAGTCCTCGCGATCCAGCTCGCGGGCGCGTTGCGCGCGATCCTCGATCCGGTCGGGATGCGCGTCGCGCTTCTTCTCGGGTCGACGCCGGGGAGGGAGCGCCGGGAGATCCTGGGACGCCTCGCGGAGGGACAGGTCGACACGCTTGTCGGAACCCACGCGATCATCGAAG
>VGJL01000348.1 GCA_016867495.1 Candidatus Eisenbacteria bacterium
CGAATCGAAGAGAGAGGCGGCCCGCTGGCCGTGCTTCAGGGACAGGTTGGCGCGGGCCTTCCACATCGCGCCCATCAGGATCTCTCCGAGGCAATGGACCTGGCCGGCGCACTCCGTCCCGGGATACTGGCGCAGGTTCTCGCCTGTGCGAAGGAAACCGCCCCCCGCATAGAATCCCTCGCCGACTTCCGGATCGCCGTTGATCGACATCGCGTCGATATCCGAGAAGGCCTCTCCCATGCCCGAGGCCGCCGGTGGGGCGAGGGGCGCGTAGATCCGCTGGGTGATCCCGTGGCCGTACTCGTGGTAGATGACGTCCGAGATCCTCCCCGCATTGTTGCATCCGCCCCCCTCCCGGTAGAAGTGAAGCGCTGCCCCGTCCCAGTAGGCGTTGCATGTGTTCTGAACATTGACATTCGCCGGGACGATCTGATCCATCCCGGTGAAGGTCGGATCGATCCGCTTGATCCAGTCGTGAGCCACGTTCATGTGATGGTAGGCGTCTCTCTCGGCCGCGTGGGAGTTCGCGTCCTCGAAAGAGAAGTCGAACGACTCGCCCGCGACTCCGGTCAGGGCGATTCGCGCATCGGGACCGTTCCGGTTCTCGATATCGCACCAGCGCCCGCGGAGCTCGGCCACAACTTCGATCGGCCCCCCGTCCGGGACCTCGATCGTGAAACTTCCCTCGACGCCCGTGTGCCCCGTGTGGCTCCCTCCCGCGACAATCGTCCCGTCGCGCATCGGATGCCTGACATAGGGATCTCCGACGGTCTTCTCCTCGACATCCTGCGTCGAGGAACCCCGGATCTGGGCGTAGCTGCGCTCGCTCTCCCTCCAGAGAACCTCGCCGTCGGAAGCGTCGACGTAGGCGCGCCAGACGCACTCGGGGGCGCCCGTCTCGAGGCGCACCTCCCAAGCGAGATGATGGCCGATCGACCCGGCGCGATGGAGCGGCAAGATGACGAGCCTCGATTCCCCGAGGGGCTGATCCGTCGCTTCCCAGGGAATCCCGTCATGGGCGAAACGCCAAGCAAGGCCTCCATCGATCGCGGGAACCGGATCGATGGCGACATCCGGGTAGAGATTCGATCCGACGAGAACGACCGCCCCGTTCCGGAGGGCGATGTCGAGCCGGCCTCCGACGACCTCGAGCCCTCCGACGAACTGCCCGAAGATGATGTAGGTTCGCCCCTCTCCGAGATCGACGCTGTCGAGAAGACGGAGCTCCTCCGGCCTCGCATGTAGCAAACCCGACTTGCCCCTGATGAAGGCCTCGCACGCGGCGACAAGAGCCTCGCGCGAATGGCCGGCGGCCTTCAGGGGGATACCCGGTCCCGCCATGCAGGCGGGCGCGCGAAGGCGCGGGTCCCACTGCAGAAGGCGCCAACCCGCTCCTTCTGCGGCGCGGAAGGCGTCAAGGCCGGGCAGGAGCAGAGCCGCCTCGCGGTCGGTCGCCGGGATCGAGAGGACCGGCGAGCGCTGCTCGAGCGGAAGCCGCACCTCGTAGGCGTGCAGATCCGGCTCCACGACGGCGAGGACAGGCCCGGCCGCGAGGGCCAGCAAGGCGCCCGCCGCAAACGCAACCAATGCCGCCATCGGACCGGCTCCGGCTCCTACCTCGCCCCGGATCCGGAGCCGAGGCTCTTGAGTATTTCCTCGACCTCCGCCGCGAGGAGCGAGTCGCGGCCGATCTCCCCCTTGAAGAGGGTGAGGACGCGCCGGGCATCGGCGAGCCTCCGCGTCCCCATGTAGAGCATGGCGAGATCCATGTAGGATCGA
>VGJL01000349.1 GCA_016867495.1 Candidatus Eisenbacteria bacterium
CCCCATGTGGGAGACATCGAAAAGGCCGGCGTCGGCGCGCACGGCCTCATGCTCGACGAGCTGGCCGCCGGCGTAGTGAATGGGCATCTCCCATCCCGCGAACCCGACCAGTTTGCCGCCCCCCTCGCGGTGAAGTTCCCAGAGAGGGGTTCTGCGAAGATCGGCCCCCATCGGCGTCCTTTCAATCGGTGGAAACTAAGGTAATCGTTTCGGGCACAACGCGTTCACTCTACTTGCGGTCCACAGGAGTGTCAAGGCCGCGCCCGACCTGCGGGAAGCCGGCCGACTCCGCGCGCTTGGCCTCCGATCTCTCCGCGCAGGGCTTGCCCGGTATGCGAGCCGACCACTTCCGCCACCTCCTCGGGGGTCCCGCAAGCGACCAGCCATCCCCCCTCTTCCCCCCCCTCGGGACCGAGGTCGATGAGATGATCCGCGGTGCGAATCACATCGAGTTGGTGCTCGATCACGATCACGGTGTTGCCCGCGTCCACGAGCTTCCCTAGGACCTCGAGGAGGATCCGGATGTCCTCGAAGTGAAGCCCGGTCGTCGGCTCGTCGAGGATGTAGATGGTTCGGCCGGTTGAGACCTTCGAGAGCTCGGTGGCGAGCTTGACGCGCTGCGCCTCCCCTCCCGAGAGCGTCGTGGCGGGCTGCCCCAGGTGGAGATAGCCGAGGCCGACGTCCTGGAGCGCGCCGAGCCGCCGCCGGAGGACCGGAATGCTCTCGAACATCGAGAGAGCCTCCTCGACCGTCAGATCGAGGACGTCCGCGATGCTCCGCCCCTTGTAGGGAACCTCCAGCGTCTCGCGGTTGTAGCGCTTTCCGCCGCAGACCTCGCAGCGGACGTAGACGTCGGGGAGAAAGTGCATTTCGATCTTGACGACCCCGTCGCCTCCACAGGACTCGCATCTTCCCCCCTTCACGTTGAAGGAGAAACGTCCGGGGCTGTAGCCGCGCACCTTCGACTCCGGCAGCCGCGCGAAGAGATCCCGGATCTCCGTGAACGCCCCCGTGTAGGTCGCCGCGTTGGATCGCGGCGTCCTGCCGATCGGGGACTGATCGATCTCGATGACTTTGTCCACGTGGCCCAGACCGACGACCCTCCGATGGGGGCCGGGCATCGGGCCGCTCTGATGAAGGGCCCGCGCGAGGGCGCGAAAGAGGATCTCGTTCACCAGGGAGCTCTTGCCGGAGCCCGAGACTCCCGTGACGCAAATGAACTGCCCGATCGGGAAGCGGACCGTCACATCCTTCAGATTGTTGTGCCGCGCTCCCACGATCTCGATGTGGCGACCCGTTGGCGGGCGCCGGACCGAGGGAACGGGTATGCTCCGCCGCCCGGAGAGATACTGGCCCGTGAGTGAGGCCGGATGACGCATCACCTCCGCTGGAGGGCCGTTGGCCACGAGATCTCCCCCGTGCCGGCCTGCGCCCGGCCCCAAGTCGATCAGCCAGTCGGCCGCGAGCATCGTGTCGCGGTCATGCTCCACGACAATGACCGTGTTTCCCAGATCGCGGAGGCTCTTGAGGGTATCCAGGAGCCGCTGGTTGTCCCGATGATGCAACCCGATCGAGGGCTCATCCAGGATGTAGAGGACCCCCACGAGCTGGCTGCCGATCTGGGTCGCCAGCCGGATCCTCTGCGCCTCGCCGCCCGAGAGCGTCGAGGAGGCGCGATCGAGTGTGAGGTAGCTGAGACCGACATCGTCCAGGAAGCGGAGCCGGTCGCGCACCTCCTTGAGGACTCCTTCCGCGATCGGCCGCTCTCTCTCG
>VGJL01000350.1 GCA_016867495.1 Candidatus Eisenbacteria bacterium
GCTGACGCGTGGGGCCTGGTCCGGATTCCCGTCCCACTCCGCCTTCCACACCGAGCCTCCCGCTATCTCCGGAAACAGCCGCACCGCTCCGGCGCGGCCGAAGAGGTCCGGGTTGCCGGCGGTGTGCGCCGAAAAACAGGCGCAGTAGGGTTCCGCCACGCCGCCCACGGATCCGACCACGACGATGATCCACTCCCAGTCGTGCTCGTGCGTGTAGCAGCCGAAGGGGGGGCTGGCGCTGCTCCAGTTGCGGGCGAAGTAGTAATGGTACTGGACCACCCAGCAGATCTTCCCGTTGGCATCGCGCTGCTCGTGAACGAGCCCGTAGCAGTTCGCTCCACTCGCCAGCTCGGGAGCCAGGAAGTTGTTCTCGATGTCTCTGTCGTCGTCGTACAGCGACGGGTAGTCGACGCGTCTGCCGCCCGGCCCGGCGTTCTCGAAGTATAGCGCGGGGCGAAACCGGTTGAGGAGCGCGTCGGACGCTGCCTCGCTCAGGGGCGGCGCGACGAGAGCCGCAAGGAGAGAGCAGGAGCTGACCCAGCCTACGATCGACCTTCGATTCCGCATCCCAGCCTCACCGGACGATCTGGATCGTCCGAACGGACGACACCAGTCCCGAATGGAGACGGAGGTAGTAGACGCCGGAGGGCAGGGCCCGCCCCGCGCCATCCCTGAGCGCCCAGCTCGCCTCACCTGACGGGCCTTCGTTTTCTCCCTGACGCAGCCTTGCGACGAGGCGGCCCGCGACGTCGAAGAGCTCCAGCCGCTGGGACCTCCTCCGCGCGAGAGGATTCCAGGTGACGCGCAGGTCCCCACTCGTCGGGTTGGGCCGGACATCGGGGAACGCCGCGCCGGCCGCCGCGGCGGAGGCGGGGCACGGGACGAGATCCCCCTCCCGCAGATCCCTGATGCCCAGCGGTCCGCCCGTCGCCGTCAGCTCGAGTAGAACCGGGGCAGTTGGAGGCCTCTCCAGCAGCACCTCGCGCTCCTGCCAGAACTGCCCGATCGGCCCGAGCGACTCCTGATCGTGCGACAGCCCGGTCGCCGGATCGACCGTGGCCAGCCGCAGAAAGCCCGAGGAGAGGGATCTGACCGAGAACCTGAGGACGAGGCGGCCGCCTCCCTCCTCGACGGAAGACAGGACCTGCGCCATCCCGGCCGCAGCGGCCCCCTGAGGGGCAATCCATAGCTCCGCGCCGTCATCGCCATGCAACGGCACCCCCGCGCTCGACTCGGGAAGCCCGTTGCCCGGCCAGGGGGCGACCCAGTAGTCCGCGGATCCGTCCCGGTCTCTGTCTCGTGCGAACTCGGGATCGAGGATTGCTCCGGCTTCATCGAAGTCGACGCGGATTTCATCGATGTACCCGGCGAAGCACCCGCCGATCGAGGGGATGTCGTGGAGGGGGTTCTTCGGGCCTCCGCCGCCAGCGATGCCGCGGCCCTCAGGCGCTTCCTCGATCGGGGGCGGGACGCCGGAGCCTCTGCCGGGGGCTTCGTAGCGAACGAGAATCTCCCGGATCCGTTCGCCCGCCCACGGATCGAGCCGCACGAAGAAGTGATGCCACTTCCTGAGCGAATAGGCGTAGCGTCCCGGGTCGGCGGGAAGTCCACCCCCGTCGCGCAGATCGACGCTCAACACTCTGCCCGTTTCTGTCACGGCATCGACGGCCAGCCGTCCCCTCCCCTGCGGATCGTGCTCCTGTCGCGCCCAGTAGCTGAGTACGCTCCCCCTGCGGACGAGAAGGTCGCAGCGGAAGACCGTCCACGCGG
>VGJL01000351.1 GCA_016867495.1 Candidatus Eisenbacteria bacterium
CGCGACCGCGCGGCGATGCCGCTCAGCATCAGCCCGCCGCCAAGCAGCATCAGGGTCGCGGGCTCGGGAACGGGGGTGACGGCCATGTCGACCTCCGCCAGGTCGTTGCCGCATCCCATGGTCCAGTGGATCATCATCGACTCGTTTAGGAACCCCAGCGCCTCGCGATCGATGATCGCCTCGATCGAGTAGCGCCCGTCGAACGCGCCATAACGGAAGGCCTCGATCGGAGAGCTGTTCTGCCAAGCCGTGACCAGGAGCGGATCGGCCGCGCCGCCCCACGCGGGCTGGCCGGCAAGATGCGGATCCTGCCACACGAGGTCACCCCAACGGAGCGCGCCGCCCGCGCTCGTGTCGACGGCGTAGTCATAGACATCGTCGTCGTTCATGTCGATCCCGATGTCTCCAGCCGCGAAGTGCTGGTAGTAGTAGCCGTTCCATCCGGTGCGCCCGGCAAGCGGGAAGCCCGTCACGATCCCGATATAGGCAAATGAATTGTCATATGCGAGATAGGTGGCCTCGACGTCGTACTCCTGGCCGCCGTAACCAGGATCCAGGAAGCCATCTCCGCCTCCGACCCAGTCATCGAGCACCCAGGTCACGTTCTCCGGCGCGTTGCCGTTGGGGGTCCATTGCCCGTACGAGATGCCCCAGTCATCGAGGAAGAGCTGTGTCGCTCCGGCGGTCATGGTGCCGGTCGCCAGGGCAGCGACAACAAGAACAACCGCTCGGTATGTGGGTCTCATGGCTACAATCCCCCTGCTATCCGAGGCCGTCCTCAGATGAGCAACCTGTCAACTTTCCAAGACTCTTGATAGAGCCTCTGGAATAAGTCTACGACTCTTCGTCGCTTGATTTCAATAGTATTCGGGAGTTCTGTCCCTTTGTCTTCCAGGATCGGTGATCTAGTTCACTATCCTGACCGAACCGTACGCCTGCCATACAGTTACGGCATCCTCATAGGGGGGGTGGGACCTGATGGCCCCAACCCGGACCATCGGCTCGAGCATAGGCCACTTTTCCAAGCGGATGTCAAGAGCAATGCTGTTGGTCGTGCTTCCCTGGGACCATGGGCCGGGGTCGACTCTGCGCCTCCTGATCCAGTGGGCCTCGGCAAGAAGGTCTTCGAGCGGGCGCCCGCGGAGGCTAGCGCTCCAGATCGCCCACTCTTCGCGACCCAGGGCGGGCGATGTGAGGGCGTCGATCTCCCGCACGTCGCGCCAGAAGAAGCTCGCGCCGACACGCTCGCGCGCCGAGCCCGGCGACTGGAGGAGGCTCGCCGCCACCAGTCCTCTCCATCCCTCGCGGTTGGCCTCATAGTTGAGCGCGTCATAGAGCGGATCGAAGTCGCCGCCGACATGGAGCCGATGGAGCCTCCCCCGCAGCGCGAGCGCGCCGCGGTCGAGCGAGGCGCTCAGTCCCGCCCGCGCCGCGGTTCCGTCGAGGATGTTCAGCTTGCCGCTCGGCTTCCGCGGGTCCTGCTGGTGCGCCGCGGGGTACTCCGTGTGGACGCCTGACCACTCCGCATCGAGCGCGATCTCCTCGATCGGCAACAGGCGGATGAGGCCGGTCCAGACCCTCTCGTCCCGCTCGATCGGCGGATACTGCGCGCTGAGGTTCGAAGTGCGGCGATCGTCCTCCGCGCCGACGAATCCGAGGCGGAGCCCGACCGGCGACGCGAGCCCGTAGGCGCGCTCTTCCGTCCCGGCCTTGCCGAAGTCGATCACTCCCCCGTGCAGGATCCTCCGGAACCTCGGCTCGCGCGAT
>VGJL01000352.1 GCA_016867495.1 Candidatus Eisenbacteria bacterium
AAGATGAAGCTGGATCCCCGCGGCATCGCCCGGGCGAGCTTCAGGCTCAACGATCCAGGCAGGGAAGGCGCCCGCGTGACGCTCTCCGCCCGGGGCGGCGAGCATGCCGACGCGGTCGAGTTCGCGATTCCGGCCGACCGTCCGCTCCTGTGGGACCGCGAGTACTTTTCCGGACGGGCCGATCCTGATTCGCGCGTCCTCGTCGACGTCGGCGACTCGGATCTTCCCGAGCTCGGCGGGCTGACCACGACCGTCAGCGCTTCCATGCTGGGCGGGCTCTCGGAGGCCATGGCATACGCGATCGACTATCCCTACGGATGCCTCGAGCAGCTCTCGAGCACGCTTCTCGCGCTCGTGGTGCGGGAGGAGATGCAGAGCCGGTTCGACGCCGGAGTCGATCCCGACCCGAAGGCTCGCGAAGCTGCCGTCGAGGCGGCGGTGCGCGGCATCTCTCAGTGCGCGGGCGACTGGGAGTTGCGCTCCTGGCCTTCCCCCGACTCGCCGGAAGCCAGCGACTACGTGGCAGGGTACGCCCTCTACGCCGCGACTCGTGCGCGGGCGAGCAAGGCCGCTTTCCCCCGGGCGCTCTGGGAGAGACTGGGCGATGAGGCCGAGGCCCGATTCCAGCGACTCCTCTCTCCCGTCGAAGGGGAGACGATCAATCTGGATCGTTACCTTCGAGAGGGACCGTGGCTGCTCTGGTGCCTGTCGGAAGCGGACCGCTTGCTCCCCGCGGACTCGTGTGTCGTTCGGGCCGACATGCTCGAGGCCCTCTACGCCCGCCGGGCGAAGGCGCCCATCGATTCAAGGCTCGTCCTCGGCATGGCCCTGGCCAACGTGAGCAGGAGGCCCTTGGAGGAAGGTCTCAGAAAGAGCTGGCCCAACATCGCCGCGAACCTGATCGCCGACGTCGCCTCGCAAGCGATGCAGCGGACGGGCCGCCATGTCTGGGTGAGGGGCGTCGACGCGGGCTGGGGCGATGGAATCGGGACCGATGTCCGCTCGACCGCCCTCTTCCTGAAGCTCCTCGCCGGCGTGGATCCTTCGCATCAAGACAACGCCGGCCTGATCGCATGGCTTCTCGATCATCGCCAGGGGCGAAGCGGCGCATGGGCCAATCAGCACGTGACCGCCCTCTCGCTCGACCTGCTCGTCACGACGCTGCTTCGGCTCGAGGGGCCGCCGGCGGACGTTTCGGGGAAGGTCTCGGCGGGCCAGGACTTCAAGAGCTTCCACTTCTCTTCCAGGAGCACCGATCTCTTCCGGAGCTTCACACCCCTGTCCAAACTGATGGGGCAGAGCGGAGCGGCCACCCCGACCCAGCTTCGCGTCGAGACGGATGGACGTCGAACCGTCTACTACTCGGCGTCGCTCGATCGGGCGCGTCCCGCCCTGGGCGCGCCGCCCCGCGAAGAGGGAGTGATCATCGAGAGGGAGTACATCGACACGGGCGGCGCGGTTCTCGATCGCGGGATCCCTCTCGGCGATCCCCTCTTCGTGCGTCTCTCGCTCGTCGTCTCCCGCGACGCCCGGGCGCTGGTCGTGGAGGACCCCCTGCCGGGAGGCATGGAGGCGCTGAATCTCGAGTTCCGCAACGCCCCCGTGGTGTCGATGGCGGAGTCCCCCGAAGCGGAAGGCGAGACGATGGCTCTTCCGATCGTCCACCGCGAGCTGCGCGATCGGACGGTCCGGCTCTTCGCGGAAAACGTCCGCGCCGGCGTCTATCACGTCTACTATCCGGCGATCGCGACCGTGTCGGGAACCTA
>VGJL01000353.1 GCA_016867495.1 Candidatus Eisenbacteria bacterium
GAATGTCCGCTCGGCCGCAGCGCTGATCACGCCGAGCCGGTATGCCGCCGAGGGAATCGTCCGCGCCTACCGGGCCGATCCGTCAAAGGTCCGCGTGATCCCGCACGGGTTCGATGTCGAGAAGTGGCAGACGATGGTCGAGAGTGATGGGAGATTGCGCCATCCTCGTCGCGCCCGACGATCCAGCGGCCCTTGCGGAGGCCATCGACAGGGTCCTCTCCGAGACCCCGCTCCGCGCGGCGCTGCGGGAAGCGGGGTCGCGGCGGGTTCGAAAGTACGACTGGCAAGAGACGGCTAGGAGCTATCTGGCTGTGGCCCACGCCGTTACCTAGATCACTATTGACATCCCGTCTTCGTTTTCGTATTTTCCGAGAAATGGACAATGTAACGAAACCCCGGAGGTCGGGCATGCTTTGGTTCGCCGCGCTCGTTGTCGGATACATCATCCTCATGTATGTGGTCCTCCCGCGCCTCGGAGTGCCCACCTGAGGATCGGTGTTCATGGACCGATCCGGCGGATCGGGATGTTCGACGCCCAAGCAGCCGAACGCGGCGGGAGAGGAGAGCAAATCCCCAGCGCGGGACCGCAGATGAGTCGGTTCAGCGACTTCGACGGCGCGGCGCGCCTCCTCAAGGTGCTCAGCCATCCGGTGAGGCTCAAGATCGTCTGCGGCCTCATGGGAGAGCCGGCCAACCTCACGCGCATCTCGCGTGATCTCGAGGTGCCGATCTCGACGCTCGCGCAGCACCTTGGCTTGTTGCGGGGAAGCGGAGTGGTCGAGGGAAGGCGCAACGGCGTGGAAGTGACCTTCCGCATCGCAGATCGCCGCGTCCCTGGTATTCTGAGTGTGTTCTGCTCCGGGTCCGACGGCGCTGGGATGCCGCCCCGATGGAGATGGCGGGAACTTGCCAAGAGGAGTTAGGACTGATGCCTTTCTATGAGTATTCCTGCGAGAAGTGCGGGGCGCGGTTCGATCTGATGAGGCGTATGGCCGAGCGGGACGATCCGGCTGTCTGCCCCGAATGCGGGCACAAGGGAGCAAAGCGCGGCCCTTCTCGCGTCACCGCCTCCGTTCGAGGCGGATCCGCGCCGGCCTGCGACTCCGCAAACTCCTGCGCGAACGCCGGCTCCTTTGGCTGAGGGGTTCGTCGCTCGTAGCGGGGTCCCGCTACCGCTCCACCTCGATCCATCCCATCGGCAGGACGTGCGTGGCGACGCGATCCTCGTCGCCTAGATCCTCGAAGCCGGACGGCCAGGGGACACGCACCTCGGCCTGGATGAGGTAGTTGCCAGGCTCCTTCGGAATCCGCCCGTTCAGGACGATCTTCTCGGTGGCCAGCGCGCCGAGCGTCAGCAGGGTGTCCTTCGCGGTGGACTGAGTCCCCTCGGAGTGGACGAATCGAAGCAGCCACTGCACGTCGGCCGATCTCCCGGTGGGATTGCGCACCGAGCCGTCGAGCGTGAACCAGGTGTTCCACTTCCAGCGCGGCGCGCCGGTCTCGCCGCCGAGCCCCTCCGCTGCCTCGCCTTTGACCTTGGGGCGGCCTGTGATGTAGGGAGTCGTCCTCGGCCAGACGACATCCATCTCGGCGGGAGGATCGGACATCTCGAATGTCCCGTCGGAGACGAGGATCGGCGTGCGGTTCTTGGTCGGACCGAACAAGACCCCGACGTACGAACCGGGCTCGATCCCGCCGACGACGACCGCCGACTCGGTGGAGCGGCTCGTGTCGGCCCGCGTTCCGCCCGCGTCCGGATACGGCAC
>VGJL01000354.1 GCA_016867495.1 Candidatus Eisenbacteria bacterium
CTGACATGCCACTGGTCCACATGGACGGAGTCGGCGGCCTCGTGGACACACCAGATTCCTCCGTACTCGGCCGTCTCCAGGTAGCCGCCCACCGGAAGAACCAGCTCCACCGTCTGCTGCCGGCCCAATGAGGTCTCAAGCTCGAGGTCGAACGGGATGTCGGCCTCGAAGATCGACGGCAGGATCCTGAGGGAGAATGTCCCCTCCATGTAGCCGTTTTCGCCGGAGCGGAGACTCGTGAGCTGCGCGATGGGCTGCACGATCTCGACCCGCGGATCGGCGCAGGTGAGGGTCCCCGCGATCTGCGCCGCGTCGGCGGAACCAACATTACAGAGGCCGATGACGACATCGCAGATCTCGCCATGATCCATGCGGCCGTCCCGATCGCCGAGATCGTCCCTCACGACCGCGTCCTTGCAGGTGAAGAAGGGAGCGAAGACCTGCACCTGAAGGGTGTCGCGCCAGGTCTGGTAATCGCTCGATCGAATCTCGAGCGCGAAGCTCACGAACGCGCTGTCTGCGAGATTCGGATCGGGCGTGAAGGTGTAGTCGTCCTGTCCCCAGTGGGACGTGTTGGCGGCGACGTGTCCATATGTCGCCACCGAGTCGGCGATCGCCGAGCCGCCGAGACCGCGCAGGAACGCGGTCACATCGTGCGCCGTGTCGGGTCCCGCATTCGCCAGGAGGATCTCGATGGGAGTAGGAACGCCGGCCACCGGGCCGAGGGCTCCGGTCCTGTAGTCCGCGACCCGCACGTCCGCGAGATACTCGAGGGCCACCTCGACCGTGTCTATGATCGTCTGGCGGTTGTAGGCCATGACTGTCAGGAGGAGCTGCGAGCCGAGCGGAGGAAGCGGGCTCAGGTTGATCGTGGCCTCGCCGGCCCCGTCGGTGTAGGCGGTCCCGTAGAGGGTCCCTCCGGCGTAGAGAGCCGCCCGCGCCCCGGCCACTCCGGGCGTGGCCACGTCGAAGCTGGACTGTGCGAAGTAGAGGGTCTCCGCGTGCGCGACCGTCAGGGCGGCAGGCTCCGTCGTCCTCATCATGACCGTGCAGTCGCCGAAGAGGTTGTATTGCTCCATCAACCTGACCGCCTCATTGCCCGGCCAGCGGTCCATCGCCTTGGAAACGCCGTTGAACGAGAGCCCGCCGAGGCTGTTGCGGATCTCGTTCGTGAGCAACCGCACGACCTCTGTCTGCATGTCGCAGGGGGGCACCCAGGCGGTGTTCGTGGAGGCTGCGTAGATCCCGATCCCGCCCTTGGGCTCCACCCCCGTTCCGGCCCGGAGCCAGGCCTCGGCGAAACACTCGTTCGCCGGGAAGTTGCCGTTCAGACAGGCGACGCTGCAGATGTAGGGATTCATGAAGCCGTTGGTCAGGGCGTACACGTCCTGGACGTTGAACAGGGTGGTCGTCCAGTAGTTGGTCCCGCCGTGCCCGATGTAGTTGACGAATCCCCTGCCTTCGTTGATCGCGGCCGCGACATGGAGTCTCGTGGCGCCCGGGTCGTAGATCTGGTCGACGTGGACGTAGGTGTAGGCGAGAAGAGAGTCCCTCAGCCAGTTGCAGCGCTGCCAATCGTAGTAGCCCGTGCCTCCGGTCGCGTTGCTCGCGATTCCGCAAGCCTTGGAATACCATGCGGCGGCCGCGCCAAGATCCGGATCCCTCTCGTACCGGATCGTCCGGGCGATCTGGGTCTGAAGCTGTGTCGCGCTCTGTGTGGACAGGCGCGAGATCAGGGCGTCAGGGTAGTGGTCGTCTCCCGCGAG
>VGJL01000355.1 GCA_016867495.1 Candidatus Eisenbacteria bacterium
AGCAGCTCCGGAGAAGCGAGGAAAGGAGCAACGCTTGCTCCGAGGCGGCGCGCGTCGCTCTCGCCCGCCACCATCGCCCGCCACCATCGCTCGTCACCATCGCTCGTCACCATCGCCCGCCACCATGGCCCGCCGCCTGGTTTGACTTGCGGATGGCGGCCGCGTACGCTCCTCTGTTCGCTGAAACGCAGTCGGAACGGGGACATCTGGACCAATCGATGCAGGCACGCACCACAGACCGAGGAGCAGCGCGAGCGGGCGACGCGCGAGCGCTCCTGCTCGTCGGGAACCCTAATGTCGGCAAGAGCGTCCTCTTCGGCGCACTGACCGGACGCTACGTCAATGTCTCCAACTACCCCGGGACGACGATCGAGGTGACGCGCGGCACGCAGGCCGGACCGGAGGGGCGCGGGGAGGTCATCGACACTCCGGGAACGAACCACCTGATTCCGATGTCGGAGGATGAGCGCGTCACCCGCGACATCATCCTCGCCGAGACGGAAGGAACGATCCTGCAGGTCGGCGACGCCAAGAACCTCCGCAGGGCCCTCGCCCTTACGGTCGAGCTCTCCCTCCTCGGCCGCCCGGTCGTCCTCGCCCTCAACATGATGGACGAGGCGCGCTCGCTGGGGATCGGGATCGACCGCGCCCGGTTGGAGCGGGAGCTCGGGATCCCGGTCGTCGAGACGATCGCGATCCGCCGGCAGGGACTCGGGCGCCTGCGCGGCGCGACCGGCCGCGCCGCCGTTCCGAGTCTCGCGCCCGACTATCCGCCCTCCGTCGAGAGGGCCATCGAGAGGATCTCGGCGCTCCTGCCGGAGACAGGCGCCTCCTCCCGCTTCATCGCCGTTCTGCTGCTCGCGGGGGATCGGACGATCGTCCCCTGGCTCCGCGCGCACGTCGATCCTGCGACGGTCGAGCAGTGCGAGAGGATCCGCCTCGAAGCGAGCCGCGCGGTCGCCGAGCCGCTTTCCCATCTGATCCGGAAGCGCCACCTCGCGGCGGCCGACCGTCTCCTGGCGGGCACCTATCGCGCGGCCACAATCGCGCGCGGCGGATGGATGCAGCGCATCGGCCGCTGGGCGATCGATCCCCTGAAGGGAATCGGGATCCTGGCCGCGGTCCTGGCCTTGACGTTCTGGTTCGTGGGGCTCCTCGGCGCAGGGACGCTGGTCGATCTGCTCGAGACCGGCCTCTTCGGGCAAGTCCTGAACCCTTTAGCGATCCACGGCGCCGACGCCCTCCTCCCATTCCCCCACGAGCATCCACATGCCCCGATCGAGGTCGGGATCGAGATCCCCCTGACGCCGGCGGGGGGGATCGACACCGGGATCTCCTGGACGAGGGATGTCCCCGCTCTCGAATACGAGACCGGCCGGCCGCTCACGGCCTTCGAGGAGGTCCTCCGCTTCCTGCACGATCTCTTGGTCGGCCCCTACGGGATCTTCACGATGGCTCTCGCCTACGGCTTCGCCATCGTTCTGCCGATCGTGGCGACCTTCTTCATCCTCTTCGGCATTCTGGAGGACTCGGGGTATCTGCCGCGCCTCGCCGTCATCGTGAACGGCCTCTTCCGGGCGATGGGTCTGAACGGACGCGCCGTCCTGCCGATGGTTCTCGGCCTCGGGTGCGACACGATGGCGACTCTGACGACGCGGATCCTGGACACGCGCAAGCAGCGGATCATCGTGACCCTCCTTCTCGCCCTGGGTGTGCCCTGCTCGGCCCAGCTCGGCGTCCTG
>VGJL01000356.1 GCA_016867495.1 Candidatus Eisenbacteria bacterium
TGGGCCAGCTCGTCCCGGCCGGCAATGTCGTCTTCCAGGCCGGCGGGGAACAGATCGACGTTCTCGACGTGGCGGATCCCACCTCGCCCCGCCTCCTTCACTCGCTCCCGACAAGCCAGGAGATCGTCTGGCTGCAGCGCGCAGGCGACTATCTCTACGCCATGAGCCGGTACCTGGGACTCGTGATGATCCGCGCCTTCGATCGCGCCGCCGATCCCATCAGAGATCGGGCGCAGTCTCTCATTCTCCCGGCGCAGTCCGTTCCTCTGCGGCAGGTGAGGATGGAAGTCGACGCGACCCCTGCTGTCGACTGGGAGTTCAGCGCCGACGGCGGCGCGCACTGGCAGACTCTGCTCCCGCCCGGCGCCTGGCACGCGCTGGCGCACCCGGGCAGCGAGCCTCTCTGGCGAGCGACCCTGCTCTACGAGAGGATCGGCTCCCGGCCGGTCGTGGACGAGCTGCGCCTGGAATGGACCTCGGAGCCCGCAGCGACGCCTCCGTTGCCCCCGTCCGCGGCGGGCCCGCCCTTCGCGTTGCATCCATCGGCGCCCAATCCCGGCGCGCCCCCCATTGCCATCCGGTTCGAGCTTCCCTCAACCAGCCTCGGGATGCTCGAGATCCTCGACGTCTCAGGCCGCCGCTTGCGCCTTCTCGCGGGCGGACCGATGGATGCGGGCCGGAACCAGGCGATCTGGGACGGACGCGATGACCAGGGCCGCCCTCTTCCGGCGGGCATCTACACATGCCGCCTGCGGGCGGGCGGCCGCGAGGAGGCGCGCAAGCTGACTCTGATCGAATAGTCGGCTGGCGGGCGCCCGCGGCTCCATCCTTTGGCGCAAGCGTGATCTCCAGGGCCTGTGCCTGAGGGCGCCGAGCAGAAGCGGATGGACGTGCGTCAGCAGAGCCACCGAGGATATCATGGGCAGGCGGCGGGATTCGGCGTGGCAGCGGTGTCACTGAGTTCTCCATGAGCGTGGCCGCAGCTCGGACCCGCTGAAGAAGCAGACGGGCGGATCAGTCAAGGGAGAGTCCCGATAAACGAGGCTTGTCCTCGCCACGAGGTGGCGTTCCTATGACGTTGTCGCCGGGACAGAAGCTCGCCCACTTCCGCGTGATCCGGGAGATCGGCGCCGGCGGAATGGGCGTCGTGTTCCTCGTGAGGGACGAGCACCTCGACAGGGACGTCGCTCTCAAGGTTCTGCCCGCGGGCGCCCTCGCTGATCCGGCGTCGCGCCGGCGCTTCCGCTCCGAGGCGCTCGCGCTCTCCAAGCTCAGTCATCCGAACATCGCCGTCGTCCATGACTTCGACGTCCAGGACGGAGTCGATTTCCTGGTGATGGAGTGCGTGCCGGGGACGACCTTGCGCGACCGGCTCGCGGGCGGCCTCTTGCAGGAGGCCGAGATCCGGAAGATCGGGGCGCAGCTCGCGGCGGCGCTGGCCGCGGCGCACGATCAAGGCATCCTCCACCGCGACATCAAGCCGGGGAATCTGATCCTCACCCCGGACGGCCGGCTCAAGGTGCTCGACTTCGGCATCGCCAGGCTGTTCGCACCCTCTCCCGAGACCACGGTCGCGGAGACAGTGACCGTGCCGGGGGCCCTCATTGGGACTCCCGCGTACATGGCCCCGGAGCAGCTTCGGGGCGAGTCCGTGGACGCGCGCGCCGATATCTACGCGGCGGGCGTCGTCTTGTACGAACTCGCGACGGGATCCAGGCCACACGC
>VGJL01000357.1 GCA_016867495.1 Candidatus Eisenbacteria bacterium
AGCAACCCTCCCATGGACGAGAGCAAGGCGGCCTCGCTGAGGTAGAGCCACAGGATCTGCCGCCGCGTCGCCCCGATCGCCTTGGCGAGCCCGATCTCCGATGTCCTCTCGTTGACGGAGATCCACATCATCGTCAGGATCCCGATCGCCCCGACCAGGAGCGAGATGGCGGCGATTCCGGTGACGGCGAGGCTCACAATCCGGAGAATCCGATCGAGCGACTCGAGCATGCCAGTCTGCGTCGTGATCGTGAAGTCCTCCTCCCCTCCGTGGCGATCGATCAGGAGCGCCTTCACGCGAGCCACGACCGAGTCGGTCACCATCGCGTTCGACGTCACGAAGTCGATCTCGTGCAGGTCGCTCCGATTGAAGAGAGGCATCGCCGTCGCGACCGGGATGTACACGGCGTCGTCGATGTCGAAACCCAGGAACTGGCCCTTCGGCTCCATGATCCCGATCACGAGGAATCTCTGGCCTCCGATCCGAACGTGCTCGCCGAGGGGATTCGCGTCGCCGAAGAGCTCCAGCTTCAGCTTCGGGCCCAGGACCGCGACCGCCGCGCCCACCGATGGATCGGCGGCGGGAAGGAACCTCCCCACCCTGACTCCCATCCCCCAGGCCCTCGCCCCTTCGGAAGTGACTCCATAGACGAAGACATTGCGCGTTCTGCCCGCGTGCTCGACGGCCGCCGCCCCCATCGTCGTCGGGACCGTCGCGACCACGCCGGGAATCCGTCTGATCGCCTCAGCGTCCTCGATGGTGAGGGGATGCACCGTCCCGCCTATCGCCCCGTGCATGCCGGTCGTCTCGACCCTTCCCGGATTGATGCTGGCCAAGTTCGTCCCGAACTGCGTGAACTCCGAGAGGATGTAGATGCGCGTCCCCTCTCCGATCGACGTGAGGAGGATCACGGACGCGATGCCGATCATGATGCCGAGCATCGTCAGCGACGAGCGCGTGCGGTGGCCCCGGACCGCGCGCAGGGCCTGCCGCAGCACATCCTCCGCGATCATCCGCGCTTCCTCATCAGGGCCTCGACCGGGTCCAGTCGGGCCGCGCGCCGGGCGGGCAGGCTTCCGAAGAGCAGGCCGATCGAGACCGATACCGCGAGCGCGGCCGCCACGGCCCAGACGGGCGGCTGCACGGGGAACTCGGGCACGATCCGGCGGAGCGCCTGCCCCGCCCCCAGTCCCGCCCCGAGCCCCAGGACGCCGCCGCTGGCGGAGATGATCGCCGCCTCCAGAAGGAAGACCGCGACGATCTGGCGTCCCGAGACCCCCAGGGCCTTCAGGAGCCCGATCTCGCGCGTTCGCTCCGAGACCGAGACGAGCATGACGTTCATGATCCCGATGCCCGCCACCGTCAGCGAGATCGCGGCGATCCCGGCCAAGGCGGCGGTGAGGATCATGAGGATCTGGTTGAAGGTCTCGAGCACGGCGTCCTGCGTGATCACCGTGACGTCCTCGACGCCGTCGTGCCTCTCCTTGATGACCTCGATCACCTCGCGACGCACACCCTCGATCCTCTCGTGCGAGGCCACCTCCACGAGGACCCTGAAGAGGGTGCTCCTGTCGAACATCCGCATCGAGGTCTCGACGGGGATATCGATCACCTCGTCGAAGTTCATTCCGATCGAAGTCCCTCGCGGGGCCATCGTCCCGATCACGCGCAGGCGCGTCTCGCCGATC
>VGJL01000358.1 GCA_016867495.1 Candidatus Eisenbacteria bacterium
GCAGCCGGACCAGTTTCTCCTGAGTCCATGCCATCGCTAGCCACTACCCCCGGTCGTCCTCTAGCGGGCGAGGACGACCTTCATCTTCACCGTGGTACCGGGCGCCTCCAACAGCACGATGTATACGCCGGACGTCAGGCTTGTGCCACCGAGAGACCTCGATTGCAACGGGAACTCGTTCCATCCTACATGAGTGACCGGCAGACGCTCCCGCATGAGACGCCTACCCGCAGGGTCCAATAGAGTCAAGCGGACGACCTGTCCCATGCCCGCGGCCGGGGCGAACCAGCGAAGCAGGGTCTCGGCGCTCCACGGATTCGGCCTCGCCTCGAGGATCCATCGATCCGCCCCCAATGCGGGATCCTGCGCGTCCGATCCTTCGGGTGTCGTGAAGGAGCCGTCCGATCTGGACAGACGCCGGTATCCGTCAGGCTCCTCCGCGATCACCCGCCAGTAGTGCTTCTGCTGCGGCGCGAGAGGGTCCGGAATCGCAAGAAGGGTGTCCTGCAGATCAGGGTACACCAGGGGAGAGGAGAAATCCCCCTGATCGTCGATCCAGAGCTCATAATCGATCCCGCCTCCGCCCGGATCCGTCGAGGCCCGCCAGCGGAAGGTCGGCCTGTGGTCGGCGAGCGTCTCTTCATCGGCCGGCTCGAGGAGGTCGAACGGGACCGGCACGACCCGCGGGGACGATTCGATGGCGGCCCAGACATCGATCCTCCCATGCCCGTAGTTGTTGTCCGGGGCGGACGACCGGTCGGCCGTCTGCATGAGGACGTCCCGGGCCTGCTCTGCGGACCACTCGGGATGGGCTTCCAGCACCAGCGCGCACGCCCCCCCGACGAGCGGGGTCGATAGGGATGTCCCGGAGACGTAGCGGTAGAGATCCGGGCCGTCGGCGTCGGCGGCGAAGGTGTCGACGCCGCGCGCGACGACCTCCGGCTTGATCCGGCCGTCGTGAGTGGGGCCGCGCGAGCTGAAGGAGGCGATCTGATTGGACGCGTCGACCGCTCCGCAGGCGAGAATCGAATCGGCATCCGCCGGGACGCCGAGGGTGCCGACCCCCGCACCGTAGTTTCCCATCGCGTTCACGCAAAGGATCCCCCTCTGCGCGGCGCGATCGAGAGCGCGGGTCAAGGGGACCGTGTCGCCATCCAGATCGGGGTAGCCCCATCCGCCTCCGCCATCGAAGGTGAGGTAGATCAGCGATGCGGAGGTCACCATGACGCCCAGCGAGTCGCCCCACTCGAGAGCGGCGATGTAGTTGTCCTCCTCGACCGGAGTCTCGGATCGAACATCCTCGGTCTTGGCCAAAAGGAAGGTCGACCGGTAGGCGGGACCGGTGAGCGTCCCGGGGGCGCGGCCGCCGCAGGCCGACCAGGTGGCCGTGCCGTGCCAGTGCTGGTACGGGCTGTCCTCCGGCTCGTTCTGCGTCTCGTCATCGGAGAAGACGAAGTCGCGCTCGGCGAGGAGATCGGTCTCGGCGAAGGCGTCGTGGTCTTTGCGGAACCCGGTGTCGAGCATCATGACAAGCACGCGGGCTCCGGCGTAGCCGGCGTCGTGGGCGTCGATCACGCCGATCTCGCCGAGCTGGGCGCGCGAGGATCCGTAGGGATCGTCCGGGCGCGCGCGCATCCGCAGGGGCTCTCGC
>VGJL01000359.1 GCA_016867495.1 Candidatus Eisenbacteria bacterium
TGGTTCGGGCGAAGAAGGCGATGGCGCTTCCGATCCCGGTCGCGAGGCCGGCGATCAGAGTCACCGCGAGGGCAAGGAGGATCTCTGAGGTCCCGTGGCCGATCATCCTGCGTCAAGTCCTTCGTCGGGCTTAAGCACCTGGACACCCCTCAGCGGATCAGACGCAGCCAGTCCGAGAAGAGGAAGTCCATCCTGCCGATCAGAAGCGACATGCGGCTCATCACGGTATATCCGAAGGAGGCGCCGAAGGTGACCATCAGGAAGAAGATGCCGATGCGCGCCGCGCCGCCCGCGACCCTTCGGTGTTCCACGGAGAAGAAGAAGTAGACGAGGCCCGTAAGCGTCCCGGCGAAGACGAAGAGGGCATCCCAGTCGACCCGAAACGGCAGCGACAGGCCGAAGAAGCTCCCCGACCCTGCCGCCACCAGCGGCACGAGCGTGTCATGGACTTGGCTGATCGCGTTCGATTGGAGGTAGGTGATGAAGTAGAGCCCCGCGGTCGAACCCACGATGAAGGCGAGGGGCCATCTCGAGATCCAGCCCACCTTGGGCAGCAGGCGCATCAGCATCATGACACCCAGGATCCCCGCGATCAGATAGAGCCAGCGTTCGTCCCAACCTCTCCCGCTCGCGGCTCCGGCCGCCGCGTCCCGGAGATTGAGCAGGAGCTTCGGCCAGATGTTCTGCCAAAAGAGGCTGACGAACCAGTAGCCGGCCGAGATGCCGACGAAGACCGCCTCGCAGACCTTGTAGAACGGATTGTCCTTGTACAGGAAGGAGAAGATGCCGAGCGTCAGGAACGCGGCGATCCAGATCCCGACGACGTCCATCACCTTCCCTCCTCAGCTCCGGCGCCGACCCTGCTCTTGCGGCGAGAGATCAGGAAGGCGAGGTTCCCCAGGAGGATGAAGAGCACGACCGCCACATGCGAGGTCGACTGGGAGAGCATGAAGCTCGTCCCCTTCCCACGGAATCCGGAAACCTCCTCGTACTCGGCCGCTCCCTTCATGCCTCCCAGGAGCCCTCTCATCTGCCGAGGGAAGTAGGGATAGACCTGGGGCGCCTGGACCGCGGTCGATCCGGAGGCCAGCTGCGCGTGAAACCGATCCCCCGCGAACTGGACCCACTCGACCGTGCCCGGATAGCCTGCCGACACATTGAAGATGAATGCGATCGAGCTGAAGTCGACGACCCCCTCCATGATCGGGAACTGCCCCACGGGCCTTCCCCGCGAGTCGCGCGGGAAGACCGCCTGGATGCTCGACCCCATCCTCTGTATGACCACCTCGTTCCCCGCCTGGTAGCCGAGGTTGATGTAGTCGAGCCCGTACTGGGGATTCACGGCGGCAACCTTCGGATCGAGCAGGGCCTCCTGATAGGCGAGATCGGCCTGTTGAGGACCTTGAGGCCAGAGCCCCACGACGATGACGCGCAACCCTCGCGTGAAGGCCTGCTTCAGGAAGGTCACGGCCATCGGCTGGATCTCGGCCGCCGACCCAGGGTCATAGTCGCACGCCAGCAGCACCTTCGATCCGCGGGGCAACTGCTCCACCGCCTCATAGAGCCCGCGCACCTCCGGAGTGACCGAGATCCGTTGCGGCAGATCGAGGAAGAGCGGTACGACAACCGCGA
>VGJL01000360.1 GCA_016867495.1 Candidatus Eisenbacteria bacterium
CGCTCGGGCGCCGCCGCGAAGGGTCGCCCCCGCCCTCAGCGAGTCGAGCTCTCTGAGAGCCGCGATCCCCCTCGCCTCGACCCGCCCCTTCTCGAGCAGGTACTGCTCTTCATCCATCTTTCCGGTCTGGCGATCGTGCTCCAGATCGCGAAGCAGCCTGAGGGACGTTTCGTGCTCGAAGAAGGCGGCGTCCTCTTCTTCCTGGCGTCCGGCCCGGCCGGGGGCTAGCAGGGGCGATCCGATGTAGGCCATCGCGCCCGCGAGAAGCAGGACGAGGATCGCGACGGAGAGGATCATCGGGCCGCCCCGCGCGCAGCTCCCCTCATGGAGCCCTCCTCCTCTGTCCCGGGATCAGGACCAGGATTCCTCCCAGGCACATCACGATGCCGCCCCACCAGAACCAGCCCACGAGAGGATTCTCGTAGATCTTGAACGAGGCCTCGTCTCCCTCGGGGTCGAATCCCGCAAGGACCAGGTAGAGATCATGCTTCCAGGTCGAGTAGATCGCAACCTCCGTGGAGAGCTGCTGCGCCTTCTCGTACCAGGTCCGATGGGGAATGAGCCGGACGAGATCGCGGCCGTCCCGACTGAGCACCACACGGGCCGCGACCGACTCCTTCCCCGGTCCCGCTTCCTCCTCCAGCCCGAGGAAGGAAAACCCGTAGCCTCCCGCCTCGAACTCCTCCCCGGCCCTCGCCGTTCTCTCCCACTCGCGAGTGAACGCCGTCCCCGCGAAGCCGACGAACGCCAGCACGACGCCGACATGGACGATGTAGCCGCCATATCGGCGGGGCGCCCTCCAGAGCAATCTGCCGAGGGCGACCGGGATCGACTCGCGGCCCGCCCCTCGGCGCGCCTTCACGCCGCGCACGAACTCCCAGATGATCGTGACGAGGGCGAATGCGGACAGCGCGAAGATCGCGAGCGCGCTCGCGTGGCGCAGGCCGAGAAGAAGGAGGATCAATCCCGCCAGCAGACCGAGAGCGAGAGGGACGCCGATGACACGGATGGCTTCCACGCGACGCATCCGCTTCCAGGCGATCAGGGGCCCCGCTCCCAGCAGGAAGAGAAGGACGATCCCGATCGGCGTCATGATCGAATTGAAGTACGGCGGGCCCAGGCTCACCTTCACGCCGCGCACCACTTCGGAGAGGATGGGGAAGAAGGTCCCGAGCAGGACGGTGAAGGCGCCGCCCAGGAGGATCAGGTTGTTCAGAAGGAATCCCGCCTCGCGGGAGAGGAAGGAGTCGAGGACGTTCTCGCTCTTGAGAAGGGAACGCCGGTGGGCCAATAGGCCGAACGACCCGACAGCGAGAAAGGCCAGGAAGCCTCCGAACCAGGGGCCGATGGGGCTCTGCGCGAAGCTGTGCACCGATGAGACGAGCCCGCTTCGGGTGATGAACGTCCCGGTGATGGTCAGGAGGAAGGTGACCATGATCAACAGCATGTTCCAGACCTTCAGCATCCCCCGTCTCTCCTGGATCATCACGGAGTGGAGGAATGCCGTGCAGGTGAGCCACGGCATGAGCGCCGCGTTCTCCACCGGATCCCATGCCCAGTAGCCTCCCCACCCGAGTTCGACATAGGCCCAGCGCCCGCCCAGCACGTTCCCGGCCGTGAGGAAGACCCAT
>VGJL01000361.1 GCA_016867495.1 Candidatus Eisenbacteria bacterium
TCGAGCGCGCGCCTGCCGCCAGCCGGTTCGAGGTTCCCTCTGCCCCGCCGCGCCCACAGCCGGTGCCGTTTCCGGCCGCCCATGAGGCGATCCCCCATGTTCCTGTGGGGGAGCCGATCCTGGCGGGGTCGTCGCCCCTTTCGAGGCGCGCTCTGGATGACGAGCGTGAGACCGCGCCGATCGCGGCCGACCCGCAGCCGGGATGGGACATGCCGCCTCTGGCCCGGGAGCCCTTCGAGTCCGAGGCGTATTCCCCTGCGGCCGATGGCGGCGCCGCTTCGGCGCCCGAGCCGTGGATCGAGGAAGCGGCGACGGGGACCGAGTCGGGGCGAGAGGAGAGGGCCCCAGCCCTCTGGTCCCTTCGGCCGATCAGGAAGCTGCGCGCTCCCTCGCGCCTTCAGGGATTCAAGCTGGACGGCAAGAACCGTCTCGACATTCCGGCCTATCTGCGCAAGCAGATGGACTGAGCCGCCGCGCGATCGTCTAGACATCGGCCTTGGAGGCCACGGAGGGGATGATGTCGGTCCTGGGCCGCCTCTTTCACCGGGACGGCATGTCGGACTACCGTCGCGGGATCGTCCACTTCAACAACGGGGACTTCGATAGAGCCGTCGAGGCCTTCGAACGCACGCTCGAGAGCATCCAGAACCCATCGGATCCCTACTACAGCCTGGGGAGGTTCTATGCCGCGGAGGCCCACTCGAAGCTCGGGCTCTCCCTCTATCAACGCGGCGATCTCATCAGGGCGGCCGCGGAGTTCCGCAAGGCTCTCTCCTGCGGCTATCGCTATCCGGATCTCCACATGCATCTCGCGTCGATCCTCGATCGTCAGGGAGACGCAAAAGGGGCTGAGCAGCATCATCGCGCCGCGCTCGAGATCCATCCCGACTACCACGACGCGCGCTGCGGGCTCCTGATCGCGCTCCTTCGCCAGAGCAGGCCGGAGGAGGCGGCGATCGAGCTCGCGCGGTTGCGGGAAGCGGGATTCCCGCTGCCGCATGGAGCGGCGGGAGCGGAGAGGGACCTCTCCGATCCCGCTTTCGCGGAAGGGCTGCGCGATCAACTGGAGCAGCGCCAGAGGAGTCGCTGGGGCCTTCTCAAGGCCGTGGAGAGCTACGACCGGGGCGACAAGGGACAGGCGATCGCCGACCTCCGGGAGGCGATCGCGGGGCAGCCACGCTACGCCGATCTTCGCTGCAGGCTGGGAAGCCTGCTGATCGAGGCGGGCGCGATCGACGAAGCGCTCTCAGAGCTGGAAGTCGCCCTGGAAATCAACCCGCGCTATGTCGAGGCGCGCCTCCAGGCGGGACTCGCCTGTCTGAGGCTCGGGCAGCCGGCGAGGGCGATCGAGCACTTGCGTGTCGCCGCGTCGGAGCAACCGGCGTTCCCGGACGTCCATCTCTTCTTGGCCCTGGCCGTCCTGAGGGAGGGGGATCTGGGGACTGCTGCCGGCCTGCTCGAAAAGACGCTGGAGGAGGCTCCGCGCTTTCATCGAGCCCGCTATGCCCTCGGGCTGGTCCGTCTGGCACAGGGGCGCGGGGAGGAGGCGCTCCGGTTCCTGCGGGCGGCGGTCGACGGCGATCCGTTGCTCTCTCGCGCCAGGATCGACCTCGGC
>VGJL01000362.1 GCA_016867495.1 Candidatus Eisenbacteria bacterium
ACGACGCTGATCAATCAGGGCGACCAGGCGATGCTGAGCATCCCCTTCACGGCGGGCGCGGGCTGGGTTGCTGACAATCTGCACGGCGTCGCGATCCTGCAGCAAACGACCGGACAGAAGACGATCATCCAGGCGGCGTACCTCACCTTCCTGACCGACTTCAGCGTCACGATGGCAAGCCGGATCGCCTCCGTTCCCGAGGGCGACGGGTGGACTTCTCTGCAGGCGCAGATCAAGAACCGCAGCGCGGCGGGCGATGTCCTGACGGTCTCGGTCGATGATATCGTCTCGGGGTGGGACACTTACCTGCAGGTCGCGGGCAGCCCCGACTGGGTGACGACGACCGATCTGGCGCTCGATGCCGGCCAGACCGTCGATGTGACGATCTGGGTGCGCACCGACGCGACCACGCAGATCGGGACGGAGCACCTGATCACGCACTCGGCGAACTCGGATCGGACCCAGTCGGACGCCTACCGGGTCTTCAACGGCTCGCCGTCCATCTTCTTCGTGAGCGACGACATGAACGCGCCCTACGAGGTGCCTTTCATCAACGCCATGAACAACCTGGGATACCTGTTCGACCATTGGGATGTCTACACCGGACACGGGGGCACGGAGCCGGGGTTGACCGACATGGCCGGCTTCGACGCGGTCATCTGGCAGCATGGCTACGTCTCGAACACAATCTCCAACGACGCCGTCAATGCCCTGATGGACTACATGGACAGCGGCGGGAGCTTCTATTATCCGGGGATGGACTATCTTTCCTCGGTCCCCCCGGGGGGTGTGTTCCAGACCGACTATCTCGGGGTCGCCTCATTCACGATCTCCACGAGGTGCCACACCGCCTCGGGCGTGGCCGGAGATCCGGTGACGAACGGGATGACGCTCCCCTTGACCTTCGAGGGAGGCGAGCCGGGCAACCGGGTCGATACGGTGAATCCGATTCCGGGCGCGACAGCCATCTTCTTCTCGGAGGGGGGCAACCCGAACGCCATCCGGCACGAGCTTCCGAGCGGCGGGCGCGTCGTCTTCTCGACGATCGTGCAGAACGCGATCAGCACGTCGGATCCCGCTCCAAACAACTCGCAGACGGTGATCCAGCGCGTGCTGGAGTGGCTCTGCGCTCCCGATCCGGCAGCGACTCCCGATCCGCTGGCGTCCTCGAACGCCCGGATCCTCGGGACGAGGCCGAACCCGATGCGCTCGACCACGGAGCTCACCTACGACGTCTCTTCGGTCGCGGCCGCATCGCCCGTGACACTGAGGCTCAGCGACCCTGCCGGGCGCATCGTGCGCACGCTTGTCGATGGGAAGATGGGGGCCGGGACGCACCATGCGAGCTGGGACGGCCGCGACGACGCCGGCCGGCCGGTCTGCGCGGGCGTCTATCTCGTCCACTTCTCGAGCCTCGACGGACAGAGCACGGCGAAGCTGGTGCTGGTCAAGTAGCTGGCTCTCGATAGTCTGATCCGACGAGCGCCGGAGGCATCCTCCGGCGCTCTTGTCTTCATCCGGTTGCGAGGAAAGAGTCTCCGCCGCGCGCGGAAGGCGGTCTATCGCAAGAGGGCGAGCCCGGCGATTCCCACCAGGAGGCAGTAGATCCCGAAGA
>VGJL01000363.1 GCA_016867495.1 Candidatus Eisenbacteria bacterium
ACGGTGAAGGAGTTCGAGTGGCCGGCGACCTACGCGATCGGCGGGGCCTACAAGCCGATGGACAAGCTGCTGCTGGCTCTCGATCTCAAGTACATCGCCTGGTCGGGGGTGATGGAGGACTTCAAGATGACCTTCACCGCCGACGATGCCGCCACGAACGGCGGCTTCGCCGGGCTCGCCATGGACGCGGTCCTCTTCCAGGAGTGGGAGGACCAGATGGTCCTCGCCGGCGGCGCCGCCTATCAGGTGATCCCGCCGCTGACCCTGCGCGCCGGCTTCAACCACGGCAAGAACCCCGTCCCGACCAAGTACCTGAACGCGCTCTTCCCCGCGATCGTCGAGAACCACCTCACTTTCGGCGCGGGGTACGCGCCGTGCGAGAAGACGCGGATCAACGGCTCCTTGATGTACGGCTTCGAGATCTCCGACACGAATCCCGGAAACGGCGCGACCGCGCCGCCCATCATCCCGCCCGTCGAGTCGACGCACAGCCAGCTCAACTGGGCGATCATGCTGACGAGGATGTTCTAGGGGACTTCGCGGAGGAATCGCTGCATGGGCCCGCGCGCCATCCGCGGCGCGCGGGCCGCATCGTCAGGATCGGGAACTGGACGGCGGAGTCGCGCCGAAGACAGCGGGGTTCCTCGCGGTCGCGGGGAACGCCGCGAGGATGCGTCGATCGGATGTGATCAGAGGGACGTGGAGCTCCTGCGCGAGCGCCACGAACTCGCAGTCATAGGCTGAGCAATTCGATTTCGCGACCAGGCCGAGGACAGTTCCCGAGTCCACGAGGAACTCCCGTCCACGGAAACGGCGCGGCCCAATCCGGATCCCGCAGGAAGACCTGCCGCGCGTGCTCGGTCCCCTGGCCTCCGAGCAGGAGATAGGCGACGAGATTGGTGTCGGCGACGATCACGGCCGGCCGCGGCTCCTGGCTCTGCGGAGCGCAGCGTCGCTCAGCGGACGCAGAGCCAGTCTGCTCCTGAGTCGGTCAGCCTCCTTGAGCCAGGCGATCGGATCCACCGACGGAAGTTCGACGGCGCGCTCCAGACAGGTGAGCACTTCGCTGTTCAAGCTCCGACGGTGGCTGAGGGCTTGCTTCCTCAGCCGGCGCAGGAGCCGATCCGGGATTCCCTTGATGGTCAAACTGGGCATCCTTGGCATCCCCCCATGGTTCCGTTTTGGAACCATGAAGGAATCATAGCGGCGAGTCCGGGCGCGGGCAATACCATGCGATGCCCGCTCGGTTCGTTTCAGGACTCTCCTCCCATAGTGGCGGCCCGCCACGCGGCTCTGCCGATCGGCCGAGGGTTCCTGTCAGCCAGGCCCCCCGTCGCTTGTCTTGCTCCAGACCCGCACGGAGCACATTGCATGCCCGTGAAGAGCCGCGATGCGATAGGATGGCCGCTGATCGGAGTCCGTCCGGGCCTGGGGGCTCCCTACGGTCCCCGTCAAACGGCGCCCGGCGGACGGCGCGCGATCGAGAGGTCGCGACCAGCGGAGGATCGATGCCATCTCAACTCATCGACCGAATCATGCGATACCCGCTCGATCCCGACGATGTCTGGCAGGGCGCCATCTTCCGCGCGCCGAACTGGA
>VGJL01000364.1 GCA_016867495.1 Candidatus Eisenbacteria bacterium
TGGCCGAACGCCTGCGTGATCAGCGAGCGACTCGACCATGTGGAGGGATCCGGGATCCTGCCCCGTTCCTCTCCCGGGATCTCCACGCCGGTCGGGACTCCGAAGCCGAGGAGGCGCTCCATCCGGTAGAATTCCTGATCGCCCGCCCTCTCCGCGACCTTGCCTGTTCCGATGTTGCTGCTGTGCGCCAGCACCTCCCAGGCCCGGAGCGTCCCGTACGGATCATGATCGCTGATCACGCCGCCCGGCACCCGCCTCTCGCCCTTGTTACAGTCGTAGAGATCGTCGGGGCGAAGCTCGCTGGCCTCGATCGCCGCCGCGAAGGCGACCAGCTTGTAGGTCGATCCCGGCTCGTAGTTCTCGCTGACGCCCCAGACTCGCCAGCTCAAGGTGTCGGCGTCGCCGACCTCCGCCGGATCGAACGCCGGCTGCGAGGCGAACGCGAGGATCTCTCCCGTGCGCGGATCGAGGAGGATCGCCGTCCCCCCTCGGGCACCCTGCTCCTCGACCGCCTCGCGCAGGCGGGCGTCGACGATCTGCTGGAAGCGGGCATCGATCGTCACCTCGGCCGTCGCGCCGATCCTCGGGCTCTCGAGGATCACCCGGCCGGGGCCCTCGTGGCGTCTGCTGTAGCCCGATCGGAAGTCGAGCATCCTCCCCTCCTCGCCGGCGAGGTGCTCGTCGTAGCGCGCCTCCAGTCCGAGCAGCCCTTCCCCATCGACGCCCGTCGTGCCGAGGAGAGGCGCGGCGGCGGACCCCAGTGGATAGAGGCGTTTCGGCTCGGAAAGGCGGATGAGGGCCGGAGCGAACTCCTTCTCGAGCTGGATCGCGTCGGCTTCCAGAATCGTTCTGCGGATCAGCCAAACGAATCGCCTTCCCACCGGGGCGCGATCGAGGATCTGGCGGACCTCCGGCGCGCGGAGGAGGCCGCGCCGCTCCAGGGCGAGGGCGAGAGCTTCGGGGTCGGTCAGCCGCGCGGGATCGACGGCCAGGGAGCTTCCCTCGACGGAGAGCGCCAGGGGCTCTCCCGCCCGATCGAGGATCGGTCCCCGTAGGCTGGGGATCTTGATCAGTTCCGCCTGCTGGCTCCGCGCCTTCGATCGCAGCGCGCTGCCTCGAAGGATCGTCAGCTGCGCGGCGCGCAACCACAGGGTCAGGAGCCCTGCGATGACTATGAGAAGAAGAGTTCTGTAGCGATCACCTCTCCAGCGTCCCATTCCCTCCCTCGCCGGCCATCGTCTCGGCCTGCGCTACCCCGCCCCGGAGCATACGCGTCAATCGTATGGACGCTGCCTGCACAAAGCTCACGCGCCGCGTCGCCTCCTCCCCTCGCGTGCGCGGCGTCGATGGAAGGAGGATGCGCTGGCCCGAAGCGGCGACCGCCATCCCCCACTTCTCTTGCGCGACCTGCTGCACTTCCGTGAAACGGCACTCCTGCTTCAGCCTCGTCCGCAGGATCGCTTCGTCGGTCTCGAGAGACTGGAGATGCCGCTCCAGCCGCTCGATCCTTCCGCTCGTCTCCTTGATTGCGAGGCGCTCCCAGGTCAGCAGAAGCAGGAAGGAAAAGAAGCCGACCA
>VGJL01000365.1 GCA_016867495.1 Candidatus Eisenbacteria bacterium
AACAGGATGTCGCCCATCATGCAGAGCGGGAGCCCGTAGTCCGGCGCGCCTCGCGCGGCGCGGGCCAGATGCTCCAGGGCCCCGTCCGCGTCGCCGGCGGCGAGCAGGGACTGGGCCCGCATCGTGAGGAAATACGGCTCGTCGGGATGGACGGCGATCGCCTCGCTCCAGTCGGGAGTCTCGAAGGGCGGGTGGATCCCGGCGTCGATCAAGCGATCGTACCTGCCCAGATTGAGGGCGACGATCGCGCCGAGGCGCCCGGGCGCCAGAAGCGGGGCCCGCGTGATCAGGGCGAGCCGATCGTGGAGTCGGGCGAGCTTCGGATCCTCGATCGCGTTCTTGCCCGTGAGGAGGGTCCGGATGTAGCCGCGGGGAGCGCGCCTCAGGAAGTGGCCGATCCTCCAGCCTTCCGGGTCCGTCCGCCCGGCGTACAGCTGCATGAAGTCGTCGTAGAGCGGGTCGCGTTCCACGATCGGAAGGCGGGCGAGCAGGGGATCGGCCAATCCGTGGTAATCGAGGAGATGGACCTTCGGTCCCGCGTAGTATCCGACATAGCCGATCGCCCCCTCGACGATGATGGGCGTCGACATCTGCCGCGCCTTCCGTCCGGTCTCGATGTATTGCGTCGCGCGGGGCTTCCCGCCGCCGCTTCCGTTCAGCCACCCCGACGACCAGAAGTAGTAGCGTCTCTCATCCGAGATCCCCCGCGCGTCGAGGAGCCCGCTCTGGTCGATGCCGAAGCCGGAGCCGCTCAGGACCGGCGGGTGAGGAGAAAGGAGCCCCAGGAAGAGCGCGGCAAGAACCGCCGCCGGTTTCGCTACGCGAATGTTAAAGAAGTCGGCGCGGACGAGGAGGACGACCGATGCGAGCAGGGGAGCGGCCAGGAACCGCCCGCTCATGAAGTCCCCCCCGATCCTCAGGATGTAGATCAGATAGAGGAGGACACCGGCGCCGATCGAGATCGCGACCGCGGTTCTGCGGAGGGCGATCGCGGCAAGCGCGAGGATGATCCATGCGAGAGTGAGCGGGTCCTCGCGCAAGGAGTTCGCCAGATAGTAGAAGCCGTGCCGTATCAGGGCCGCCTGCCCGATCCCCGTGCTCAGCTTCGCCAGGGCGGTGTTGGGAAATGGACTGCCGTAGTAGAGGGCGGCGAAGGCGCTCCAGAGAAGAAGCGGGAGAAACCCCGCGGCAACGAGACGGATCCCGCGGCCGAATCCATGCCTCGCCCACGCGATTGCCACTCCGGGGCCGAAGAGGAGGATCGTGTCGAGACGGTTGAGGGCGGCCAGGCCCGCGATTCCCGCCAGGACGAGCAGGTCCTTTCCGGAAGGACGGTCCTCCGGAAAGCGGATGACGAAGAGGGCGAGGAGCAGATGGGTCAGCGGGTTCTCGAGCCCGGATGTGGAGTAGTCGGTGAATGCCCTGGAGAACAAGAGCGCGGCCATCCCGGCCAGGACAGCCCCGGGCCTCTTCCTGTAGCGCCAGACCAGCAGGGCGACCGTCAGCGTGGAGATCAGGAGCGAGAGGATCGTGACCGTGTGGAACGCCTCGCGGGTGATGGCATAGGGG
>VGJL01000366.1 GCA_016867495.1 Candidatus Eisenbacteria bacterium
CCTCGATGTCTTTCGCGCGGGAAGCGTCTATCGAGAGAACTCGGGCGTGGGGTCGCCGGGCGAGCAGGACCTTCCCCCAGAGCATCCCCGGCGCGCCCAGGTCGGCGCCGAAGAGGGCCCGGCCGGTCACCTTGCCGATCCCATCCACCCGCCAGTGGGGCCGGCCGATCGCGTGCTGGTCAGATTCCATCGTTCTTTCCGCGCAGGAACGGGGCCCTGCTTGTCCCGGCACCGATGATGCCCGATCGCGGGCGCGGTCACAATAGCCGCGGGGTCTGCGGTCACAAGCGCCGCGGGCCCCGGGGATCCGCCGCGACGCTACTCGTACTTGAGCTCAGAGCCCAGGAGGCTGTGGGGGATCAAGAAGATGATCAGCGTCACTATCGCGGCGGCGATGACCCAGCGATGCGGCCGCGTGGAGCGGAGGATGGAGATCGCGGCCGCCAGCCACGCGAGGAACGAGATCAGCGTCTTGTTGTCGGTGAGATCCCAGCCGAACGGGACGCCGGTCCAGAAGGCGCCGAAGGCGTACTTCTGAATGACGGGGCCCAAGATCATCCCCCCAAGAACGAGCAACCCGAAGGCGATCCACGTGAGCCTCGCCAGGGAGGCCCGCCGCTTGGGCGATCCGCGCGCGGCCGCGCTTCCCCCGGTCACGGCTGCGATCCCCTCCAGCCCCGCGCGATTGGACCAGATCATCGCGGCGAAGATCACGACGACGTGCAGGATCAGCACGGGGAGGGGCACGGCCCCCTTGAATCGAGTCACTACGCTGCCCGACGCCGGAAGGCGAAGCCGATCCGTGCCCTTCTGCAGCTCGACCCAGTACTCGAGCTTCCCGGCCGGCGGCTGGTGCGGCAGCCGGCCGACGAGAAGATCCCCCTCGCGCTGCATGGGCGTCCTGGTGAAGTCGTCCCTTGTCGGGTAGCGGCGCCAGAGCAGGTCCCCGGCCGCCTCTGACCCCGCCGCGCGCACGGCGATCGTCTGATCACCCGGGCCGCTGTGCGTCCGCGTCAGCCTCGCCCTCACGTCCTCTCCGGCCCACGAGAGCCGGACTCGGACCGGGTAGGTCGGACCGGTGACCCGCTGGAAGACGGCCGAGCCCATCGCGACGGCGACGGCGAGGATCCACTTCAGAGCTGTCGAGCGGAGAATCGCGTTCATCCCCTGCAGAGTATTCGATCGCCGCCTTCTTGGAAACCGGCGTTCGCCGGGGCCGTAGGGGGTGATATCTTGATCGCCTGCCAGGCGGCCGGACCGCTCTGGCTCCCGGAGGATTGGACGATGAGTCCCGGCGCGCACCGATCGACTGTTCTGCTTGTCTGTCTCCTTGCGACCCTCCCGATCGGGGCGGCCCCGAGGGCCCTGGTCGATGGCGGCGGAGTCACGCAACCGGAGTTCGCGCACTGGGGTTTCGATCGCCGCTGGCTCGTCGAGGGCGAGGGGGTGCTCCCCGACACGGCCATCGACAACGACCCGAGCTTGACCGCCAGAGGGCTCGACCCGCAGCTCGACCTCGCGATTCAGACGATCCTGGCCAGGATGGAACCGGAG
>VGJL01000367.1 GCA_016867495.1 Candidatus Eisenbacteria bacterium
CCGCGCCGCCGCGTCGGCCTCGGCGTTTCCGGCCATCGTGTCGTGGTCCGTCAGCGAGAACCAGGCGAGGCCCGCATCGCGCGCAAGCCGCGCGATCTCCGAAGGAGTCCGTTGCCCGTCGGAGCATGCCGAATGGATGTGCAAATCTGCGGTGCCGACGCGCAAGAGATTCCGTACCTCCGTAGTGCCTTTTCTGATGGTAGGTGAGCCGGTTCGCGCCGTCCAGGGTGACCGCCGGGCGCAGACGCACCCGATGCCCGGGCCCGGCGGACATCCCGGCCCCGCGCCCGCTTCTCTGATCGAGTCGAGGCGGGTCAGACGAAGATCTGCTGGCTTCTGGCGCCGCGGGGCTCACCGATGGTCAGACGGATGGCGCCCTCGCCCAGGCGATGCTGCAACGCGTCGAGGAGCGAAGGGCTCGGCGCGACCCTGTTCCCCTTGAGACGGATCTGAACCCCTTCCACGCCCGCGTGATCGACGTGGACCCAGACCGGTGAGGGGCCGGGGTGGCGATCGAAGATCGCGCGCAACGTGTCGAGGAGATCGTCTCCCGCGCTGCCTGGCAGCGCGAGGTGGAGCGTCAGCTGTCCACCCTCCTGCAGATCGGAGAGGGGCTTGGCCTCCTCGATTCTCAGCTTCGGCTTCTGGTCCTCCCGCGTGGAGATCCTTCCGCGGAGGAGGAGCGGCTTCTCTCCGTCGAGATGGCGGTCGCAATCCTGGTAGGCGTCGCTGAAGACCATGCATTCCACCGTCCCGGTGAAGTCCTCGAGGACCATGAAGGCGATCGCCTGCCCCCTCTTGTCCACGCTGCGCCTCACCTGGGTCGGAAGCCCTGCCGCGAGGATCGGCTCATTGTCCCTGATCGCCTCCAGGGCATGGACGGGCACCACTCCCATTCGATCGAGGAGGCGCCGATACTCGTCCAGCGGATGGCCGGAGACGTAGAAGCCGATCGCCTCCTTCTCGCACCGCAGCAGCTCCCCCTGCGGCCACTCGGAGGACTCCGCCAGGGACGGATGGGCCGGCTGCGCCTGGTTCGCCTCGCCTGCCCCGAAGAGAGAGGTCTGCCCCATCGACCGCTCCTTGCGCACCCGCGCGGCCCACTCCATCGCGATCCCGATCGATTCGAGCTGCTGCGCCCGGTGTCCGCCGAGGGAGTCGAGGGCGCCCGCCATGACCAGATTCTCGACGCACTTCCGATTCACGCGGGAGGAGTCGACGCGCTCCGCGAAGTCGAAGAGGGAAGTGAACGGGCGGCCCTCGCGCGCCAGGAGGATCGCCTCGACCGCCGCGTGTCCCACGCCCTTGACCGCCTCCAGGCCGAAGCGGATCGACCCTTCCTGGACGCTGAAGCGTTCCTCGGAGAGATTCACATCCGGCGCGAGGACGCGGATTCCGAGCCGCCTGGACTCCGCCTGGAGGATCATGACCCTGTCCTTGTCCGCCATCTCGGAGGTGAGCGAGGCGGCCAGGAACTCGGCCGGGTAGTGGCGCTTCAACCATGCCGTCTGGTAGGCGACGAGCGCGTAGCCGGCGCTGTGGCTC
>VGJL01000368.1 GCA_016867495.1 Candidatus Eisenbacteria bacterium
AGCTCGGCCCCGGACGCGGTGGAGCTGCTCGGGTTCGAGGTCAGCGATCCCCGCGCGCCGAGGGTCCTCACGATCGATCCCGCCGCCCAGTTCGAGGGGCGATCCCTGCGTCTCCAGTGGGACCTCTCGGGAGCCGATCGGAGGTTCTTCCTGGCCCGGCTGGACGCGGTCGGCGCCGTCGATCCCGCGGCGGGGGAAGGGATCTCCCTCGATATCTCCTCCGATCTGGCGAGCCCTGGGGACCACGACTATGTCGTGATCGTCCCGCGCGAGTGGATCCCCACTGTGCAGCCCTTGATCGATCACCGTGAAGGGCAGGGCCACCGGGTCCTCGTCGCTCCGATCGAGGACGTCTACGACGAGTTCTCCGGCGGGCGCCGCTGGCCCCACGCGATCCGCTCGTTCCTGCGGCGGCTCTTCGCGACGCGCGATCTCCCGCCGTCCTTCCTGCTCCTCGTGGGCGACGCCACGGACGGCTTCGACAACGAGTTCAGCTTCTCCGATCCGAACTGGGTTCCCACGCAGACGATCTTCTCCGACTCGTACCTCGCCTATCACGGGCCCGAGCTGGTCGCCTCCGACCAGTGGTTCGTGGACAACCTGGTCGGGACGGGGGAGAGGCTCGACTTCCTGCCCGACATGCATGTGGGCCGGCTCCCCGCGGGGAATACGACCGAGCTTCAGAACATGGTCTCCAAGCTGACCGCCTACGAGTCGTTCGAGCGCGACGGCAACTGGCGCAACCGCGTTCTCTTCGTGTCCGACGACGACTGGAGCTCGGCGATCACCTTCACCGAGAGCTACACCTACAGGCCGGGCGTGGAGGGGATCTTCGCCGAGTCGGGGCGGCTCTCGCGGAACGCGATCGAGCGGCATGGCCGCCTTCCCGATTTCGGGGTCGACACCTTCTTCGTGGCCCAGTACATGGACTCCGTTCCGTCGCTGGGGCGGTGTGTCGTGGATCCCGGCACCGGCCGGTGCCAGCGGAAGGAGAACGACGAGCTCGTCATGAACAACTCGGCCGACTACATGTTGAGCCTCCGCTACGGAGAAGAGACCGTTGCGCCGCTTCTCTGGCGGGCGATGAGCCGCGGGCACCTCTTTGTCTCCTACAACGGCCACGCGAACGCACGTCTGATGAGCCACGAGTATGTCTTCCGGCACAATCCCCAGGTTCGCGAGGATGTGAGGGAGCTGGGGAATCTCAAGCGGCCTTTCGTCTTCATGGGATACGGCTGCCACCTGGCGGAGTTCTCGGCTCCCGACGAGAAGCTCTACGCCCGCGGCGACGGGATCGGCGAGAGCCTGCTGAACCTCTACCCCGACCGGGGGGGGATCGCGGCGATCGCTTCGTCAGGATACGAGTGGCTGAGTTCGACCGATCAGTACAACCTCGCCGTGGTCCACGCGTTCTTCAAGAACCCGCCCCAGCGCGAGGGGCACACCCGATGGGTTCTGGGCGAAGTGCTCACGCAGAGCAAGGCCAACCTCTACGCGGTAGATCCGCGAAGCCCGACCTATCTCAGCATGTGCGCCACCTATTT
>VGJL01000369.1 GCA_016867495.1 Candidatus Eisenbacteria bacterium
AGAGCGAACGATCTCGAGGATCTTCGGTATGAGCAGGCGCTTCGAGCCGATGTACTTGATCACGGCTAGCCGGCCGCGCCCTCTCCGCGGGCCTTGGCATAGGCCACGAGTTGCGCTTTGTACGTCTCGGCCGACTCGGGATCCTGCCGGATCAGGTGTTGCGCGAGCGACCGGACCTTCTCCGACTCCTCCCCCGCTATCACGTACAGGGTGAGAAGATCCCGCGCCGCCACCAGCGGGAATCTCGCGGCCCCCCGGGGTGAGGCCGGCCCCTGGAAGTAGGCCTCGACCGACATCTCCAGGAGGTCGAGCGCCTCCCTGGTGTTTCCCGCCCCCGCGTGAGCCCGCGCGAGCGCCACGTCGATCTCCTGCTGGGGCCGGCCGGCCTGCGAGTAGGGCTTCAGGACTCTCAGCGCCTCCTCGTAGCGCTCGTTCTCCGTCAGAAGCTCTCCGAGGAAGAGCGCGGCATCTTGATCGGCGGCGGCCTCGAAGAGGCGTCGAGCAGCTTCGATCGCCTCCTCGTTCTTTCCCGTCCTCGCGAGAAGAACCGCCCGCATCTCTTCCGCCTTTCTCGCAACCTCCCCGGGGCATTCGGCCGGGAACTCGATCGCCGACAGCTCGCCGAGCGCCTCCTCGTCCGACCGCGCGAGCATGAGCGCCTGCGCCTTCTCAAGCCGAAAGAACGGATCCACGGTGACCGACTCGGCCGCGGCGGAGAAGCGCTCCAGGGCCTCCGTCGCCTTGCCCTCCTGGAGCGCGAGGTATCCGTCACGGAAGGCCGGCCCGAACGAACGATAGCGCTCCGCGATCGCTTCGTCCTGAGTCTGCAGATGGACCTCGAAGACCTCGTCCGGACTCTCCCCGAAGAACTCCTCCTCCTCGACCTCCTCCGACGGCTGGATCGTCTCGGGCACAATCTCGTCGAGTCCCTCGAGAATCTTCGCTTCCCCGCCCCCGTGAAGCTCGATCATCCTCGGCGCATCTCCCGCGTCGAGATCGTTCCCCGCGAGCTCGATCACGGCACGCCAGGAGCCAAGGGCCTCCTCCTTCTCGCCCGACGCGAGATGTTGCGCCGCCTCCTCGAGCTGTCCGGCGATCATTGCGGAGCGCGCCTCGCGCCACCCGGTCTTGGCCTGGCCTCGCAACGCTTCATCGACCTTGTCGTGGAGCAGGACCTCCTCGAATGTCAGTCGTGCCTCGTAGTAGAACCCTTTCGAGAGCTGCTCCCGTCCTTTGGAGAGCTTCTTCTCTGCGTTGAAGCCGAAGAGTCCCATGGGTTCCTCCTTCGCATGCAGATCCAGATCAGAAACGGCGCGCCGATCGCGGAAGTGATCGCCCCGACCGGCATCTCGGCCGGAGCGAGAACGATGCGCGCCACGACATCGGCCGCGAGCAGAAGGCCCGCGCCAAGAACGGCGCAGGCCGGGAGCATCCGTTCGTGTGCCGCGCCGACGATCCCGCGGGCGATGTGCGGGACCATGAGGCCGAGGAAGCCGATCACCCCGCAGGCGGCAACGGATGCTGCCACCGGCACCG
>VGJL01000370.1 GCA_016867495.1 Candidatus Eisenbacteria bacterium
CTCTCCGCCGCCTTCTCCAGACGGCGCCTCTCGGAACCCTCGCCGAGCAGAACGGCAACGGCGGACGGCACGCGCCGGAGCAGCGCGGGCATCATCTCGATCACCCGCTCGAGCCTCTTCTCGAACGCGAGCCTGGTCACCGTCATCAGGAGGGGCGTGCCGGGAGGCACGCCGAGGCGGTCGAAGATCTCTCGCGACGGCGGGCCGGGCGAGAAGAGAGAGAAGTCCAGTCCGTTGCGCAGATAGACGAACCGCTCCGGCGGGACCTCGCATCTCTGGGCGACCAGCTCGCCGTTGGCTCCGTCGTTGGTGAGGATGAGCTTCGCGCATGGGGTGCGGAATGCGATCACTTCGGGGAAGTTGAGGCGAAACCGGATCGGATCGTCGAGGCTGAGGGACAGGCTCGTCCCGAAGATGCGAATCACATTCGGGACGCCCAGAGCCTCCGCCACGCGGCGCGCGACCGGGGCCTCGTAGGCGCCGAACGAAAGCACCAGATCCGGCCGCACTTTGCGGGCGACTTCGAGCGCTGTCCGTGTGCCGATCGACCGGTATGCCAGGTAGGACGCGATGCGGATCCCCAGGCGGATCGGAAGCGCCGCGACCCCCGGATGGAAGGACCACCGCGTGGGGAAGCGGTGGAGTCTGATCCCTTCCCACTCCTCCTCGCCGCCCGGCATCCCTCTCTCGGCGGGCAGGACGATGTGAACCTCGTGGCCCCTCTCCGCCAGGGCGCGCGGCGTGCGCGAGAAGGATCCCGCCCCGATCCCGGGGCCCATGCTCCAGAACGACGGCTCGGCATAGACGATCAGGAAGCGCCGTCCCGAGCCTGCCGTCGGAGTCACCGATCCCTCCGACATCCCGATCCCGCGCTCATCCGACCACCGCCGTCATCCCGACTCCATCCTCTCCCCTGCTCTCGTCTCCGATCGAACCGCAGGCGTAGACTAGGCGATGGTCGGTCGGCCCGCAACCGACACGGATCGTTGCCCTCTTCCCTCCGCATGCGCCACCATAACCGGAGAGATGGAGCGAAGCATGATCGGCCCGCAGCACGCGGATGATGAAGCGGCCTTCTGGAGCGTCCGGCAGAGCCCCGACCAGCCGGACCACCGGACGAGGATGCGCGCCGCATCCCCGCAGCAGCTCTGGGAGGATCCCCGGGTCGAGGCGATCGCCCGCGGGCCGTTCCTCGACAGGATGCTCCGGGCCTGCTCTCCCCCCGGCCTCGAGATCCTCGAACTGGCGTGCGGCTGCGGCTGGCTCTCGCTCGAGCTGGCGCGCGCCGGTCACAGCGTCCGCGGCATCGACCTCTCGCCCGGACGGATCCAGAGCGCCAGGGAATATGCCGAGCGGCTGCGCCGCGGCGGAGAGGCGCTGGGCCCTCTCGAGCACGAGGTCGGCGATCTCAACAGCCTCCGGCTTCAAGAGGAGAGATACGACAGGATCGTCTGCTGGGACGGGCTTCACCATATCGCCTCTCTCGCTCCCCTCCTGGTCCAGGTCCGGAGGGCCTTG
>VGJL01000371.1 GCA_016867495.1 Candidatus Eisenbacteria bacterium
AGTGGCACTCGTTGCAGGTCTCGCTGTGGCGGTGGCACTCCGCGCACGCATCGCCGTTGCCTCTGGCCTCGTACGAGTGGGTCTTCCGGAAGTCCGGCCCATGGGAGAGCGGCCGCAGGGCGTCGACATCGGCGTGGCAGGAGGCGCACTCGGCCGATGCCTTCTCTCCCTCGTGGCACGCGAAGCACACGTCGTGCCCGGGTTCGCCCTTCCCGGTCCCGGCCATGACTGGCTGTGAAAGTGCTCCGTGGCAGTGAGCGCAATCGACGCTCTCCATGTCGAGGTGCTTCGCGTGCGAGAAACCGGGAAACCCGGAAGGCGCGGGAGAGGGGACCGCCCAGTCCCATCCTTCCAGATCGGTCTGCTCGTGGCAGGCGAGGCACGCGTCGGCATCCGGGAGGAGGCTCTCGGCTCCGGATTCGCTTTCCTGGGCGCCTGGATGGCAGGTTGCGCACTCGATGTCGGTGTGGCGCGGATGGGGAAAGAGGAGCCCGGCCTCGCACCATCCCGCGAGGTAGGCGAGCAGACCGAGTCCAAGGAGGGCAAGAACCCCGATGGGGAGCAGTCCGATTCGCCGCATCTCTCGATCTCCTTCCTAGCGCTCGAAGCGGAACCTCTGGTCGAAGCGCACCATCATGCGGATGTCCCGTTTGAGGTCGCGGTTGTTCAAACCCTCGATCTGCGCCGTCAGCCGGCTGTCCCGGGCGAGGGCGTAGGTCGCCGCGAGGAGTCCTGAAGCGGCCTTGTTGTCCTCGACCGGGCCCGAGCCGTAGTCGTAGTTGTCGAGGCCGATATCGAGCGTCAGCTTCAGCTTCTCTCCGAAGTCGTGTCTCGCGGCGATGAGGAATCCGGAGCGTTTTCCGCCGAAGCCGGACTCGAATCGCCCGCCGATCTGGTAGTCGCCCCGCTTGAGGACGATCCTGTAGCTACTGGCTCGATCGACCCTCGCCCTGGTCGCGATGGAGTCGCCCGTGACGACCGTGTTGACGCCTCCCTTGAAGTCGGTCCGCTCGAAGTCGAAGGCCGCGTGGTAGGGCCCCGCCACGCGCAGGCCGATGCCGCCGCGAAAACCGGATACCGGCTTCGTCTCGAAGAAAGCGAAGGTCGATGTGGCGGGGAGGGCGGGGGTGCGTCGATCGTACTGAGCCCAGGCGCGCAGGTTGCGCGCGGGCTTCAGGACCTCCACACCCGCGGCGGAACTGTAGGTCCTGTCGAGGATGAAGTCGTGCCGGACTTCCGTCCACATGCCGAGGCGGCGGCGGATCCACATCGAGGCGCGTCCCCCGAGCTTCTGGTTCTCGACCAGCTCCAGACGGCGCGTGTCCGCGAAGCTCAACGCGATCTCCGGATCGGCGCTCGCCGACACCCTCGGGCGGATCCTTAGCTCCGCGCCCAGGCGCCTTGAGAGATCCGGCTTGTCGAATCCCCCGCGATCGCGACGCTGGCTGCCGAGCGTCCCGCCGAAGAGCGAGATGGCGCCCCATCCCGATCGGTCGGCCCGCAAGAGGATGCCGTCG
>VGJL01000372.1 GCA_016867495.1 Candidatus Eisenbacteria bacterium
CGTCCCCACGGCCCAGCGGTACGACTGGCGATCCATCTTCCCCAGCCGATCCCACAGCTTGATCGTGAAGGCGTAGACGCCGCTGTCGGGAGCGGATCCGCTCAGGACTCCTGTCTCCTGATCGAGCGCCAGGCTGTCCGGCAGTGGGCTCGCGCGGTCGACCTCCCACGCGTAGGGCGGACTCCCCCCGCGACCCACCAGGGTTGCCGCATAGAGTTGTCCCGCGACGCCGTCGAGAAGATCGGTGGTCGTGATGTTCAGGCCGTACGGAGCCGTCTCCCGGTGGCAGAGAACCCAGCGGTCGGGATCGACCGTGACGCCGATGGCCGGCCCGTCCAGCTCGAACTCGAAGTCGATGTGATCGGGATCGTTCCAGATCCTCTTTCGGACTGCGCCTCCCCCATCGAGCGCGATCTCCAGATCGAGCGGCATCGTGAAGAACCCCGCAGTCTGCTGCTTCTGGGCGATATGGATCGCCACCGAAGGCGTGGTCGGGTCACCGAGCGGGAGGTAAGAGACCTCGTATCGGGGCCGGTCGACGCCGTAGATCCACGAATCGAAGAACCAGTCGAGGGACCGCCCGCCGACCTGTTCCGCGATCGACTGGAACTCCTCCGTCGTGGTCGAACGATACTCGGTCGCGGCGCGGTACGCCGCCAGAACGTCGTAGAAGAGGGAATCGCCAAGAACGCCGCGCAGCATGTGGACCGCCCAAGCCCCTTTGTTGTAGATCGTGTTTGAGTCGAACAGGTAGCGCGGATCATAGAGGGGTCCGCTCGGGTCCCAGACCGCCTGGTCGCCCACCATGTAGTCCCTGTAGGCCGAAGGTCCGCCAAGGTGCTCGAACCAGAGCGCCTCCGCGTGGGAGGCGAACCCTTCGTTGAGCCAGATGTCCCGCCAGTCCGCCGGGCTCGTCATGTCTCCCCACCACTGGTGCGCCAGCTCGTGCACGAGGATCCAGTCGTAGTTGTGCCCGCCGGTGATCAGCATGCCTCCGTAGCTGGTGTTCGTCTGATGCTCCATCGCCCCGCGCCAAGGGAAGAGGGCATGGCCGTACTTCTCCCGGATGAAGGGGTAGGGGCCATAACGATCCGCGAAGACGGCGATCGCCGGCGCCGTGATCGACAGGTCTTCCTGGGCCTGCGCGAGCTTGTCGGGGTAGACGAAGTGCTCGATCAGCATCGTGTCCCCCTCGGCCGACACGTAGCGATCCTCGATCCTCTCGTAGACAGTGCCCGTCACGCTTACCAGATAGGTCGAGATCGGATAGGTGTGCTTCCAGTGATAGGTGCGAGAGCCGTCCTCGTGAGGGATCTCCTCCACGAGCAGACCGTTCGAGGTGAGGACGAATCCCTCAGGCCCGCGGAGCAACACATCGATGCTGTCGGCTTTGTCCACGGGGCGGTCCTTGCAGGGCCACCAATCGCGCGCCCCCTCCGGCTCGGAGAGGCTCCAGATGAGAGGGATTCCGTTGTGCGAGGCCCATCCGAAGGCAGTCCCCCCCGACTCGCGCGGA
>VGJL01000373.1 GCA_016867495.1 Candidatus Eisenbacteria bacterium
GCGGGGATGCAGAGGGCCAGCGCCAAGATGCCGGCCCCATGTGCGAGTCTTCCCCTACCCATCTCTCCTCCCGACCCCGATCCGAGATGAGGATAGCACGATTCCGTGGGCTTCACCCTCTCATCAACCGGCGAAGTGATCCCAACCGGAGGCTTGGGCCTCCCGCCTCGATCCGTCCCGGGCCTCGAGGAGGATCCTCCCGCTCGCTTCGGCGATGATCTCCCCGATCGGCCAGACGGGGACGGTCGAGGCCTCTCGGAGCGCCCCGATCGCGCGCTCCGCGGCCTCCGGACGGGTCGTGAAGAGGAGCTCGTAGTCATCGCTGGGAGAGAAGAGCAGCGATTCCGCGGATCGACCCAGGATCGCGGCCGCCTCGCGAAGCGGTTCGCTCCGCGGGAGCGACTCCGCCCGCAGGAGCGCCCCGATGCCGGGTCCCTCGACCATGTGGCGGAGATCCCCGATCAGCCCGTCGCTGAGATCGATCATCGCCGTCACGGCGCCGGAGCGTCCGAGCGCCCTTCCCTCCACGGGCCGGGCCGCGGGCTGGAGATAGGCTTCGACGAGACTCGCGATCGCGCCGGTCTCCGGCCTGCCTCCGCGAGCCTCGAGGATGGCCAGTCCCGCCGCCGCCGAGCCGGGATAGCCCGTCACCCAGATGATGTCCCCGGCTCGCGCCGTGTCCCGCCGAATCGCCCGTCCCTTCTCGACCTCCCCGATGACGGTCACATCGATGATCAGGCCGCTCTCGAGGGAGCTGACGTTGCCTCCCGCCAGGAGCGTACCCAGGGGCAGGAGACGATCCATCATTCCCTCGTAGAGAGCTTCGATGTCCTCGACTGCGATCTCGGGTCCAAGTCCGAGGGAGACCAGGGCCGCTCGTGGCATGCCGCCCATGGCGCCGATGTCGCTCACATTGACGGCGATGCAGCGGCCGCCGAGCGCGCGCGGCGAGATCCACGACGGGACGAAGTGGCGTCCTGACACCTGGATGTCGCAGGTGACGAGAATCTCGCAGTCGGGATCGGGTCTATAGGCGGCGGCGTCATCTCCGATCCCGATCGCGAGGCGCTCGCTGGAGAGGCCGCGCGCCCGCGTCTCGCGCTCCACGATCAACTTGAGGCGATCGATCAGGCCGAATTCGCCGACGGTCGAGAGGGAAGTCCCCTTCCTACCCAGCCACGCGCCCTCCGTGGTCATGCCTCCCCCTGGATCGGCTTTGCGAACCGGCTATCGACGACCCCTCGAAGGACCCGTGCGCTCTCCTCGGGATCCGCGTCGCAACATACGGCGGAGATCACGGCGACCCCGTGAACTCCCGAGTCTAGAGCCTCGGCGATGTTCTTGACCGAGATGCCGCCGATCGCGACCACCGGAAGCGGCACGGCCGCGACCACCGCGCGCAGCAGGCCCGCTCCTGCCGGCGGGCCGGCATCCGGCTTCGTAGCCGTCGCCGCGAAGGGGCCGCAGCCGAGGTAGTCGGCGCCCTGCCGCCATCCGGCCACC